>JAQVUC010000156.1 GCA_028699715.1 Anaerolineaceae bacterium
GGTTGAATCACACCCAGATCGTAGTAATAATTGTGGATGTCATGGAAATCAACCGCAAATTGAATTTGATGGTTTTTAAAATTCAAAAACGACCGGGAATTCAAGCATGCAGCGATGTATTGCCCACGATTCCGCTCTGCCAGGTCTTTTGCTGGAAAGTCTGCATACACCACGCCCAGTGTGCTGAATACCCATTCTTGAGTCCAGTAATTCCAGTCCGGACTGTGAGGGGACGTGCCGACGATTGTGGTGTAGTGGAATAGATTTGGCTTGCCTGGCGTATGGATCGCATATTTGGGATCTTGATAGTCAAAATATTTACTGTACTGGCCTGTCCACATCTGCCATTCCTGTGCCTGACATCGGTTGATGGCAGCATTGAGCGGGCGTGAGGGAGTCAACATAAAGGCAAACTCGATGGTTCTGGGTTGTCTGAGAGTCAGTGGTCTGTCGATCAACTGGAAAACCGCTTTTCGGTTGCCTGCCGCATCCAGTGAGATCATGACGCTTCGGGCGGTGTCTTCGCAATGCCATCCACGCATATTCTGCGCAAGAAAGTTGAATCCGGTGTCCTCGTCGCCAAGCCAGAAGGCGAAATCTTGGAAGATATCGGAGACCCATGGTTTGTCAGTAAAAAAACGGGTCGGGGCAGAATCTGCGGAACCCCAGGATTTTCCGGCGTTGCAATACTTGGAATATTGCGCATTGAAAGGCATCTCGAGGGTCATGGTTTCGATGTCTGTAGCCGTAGTCGTTGGTTCATAAGTGAGTTTGACGTTCAGCAAGCCATCAAATTCCATTGTCATTTCTGTTTTGAGCCTAACCTTGCCGATGATGCCCTCACGGGTGATATGTGCTTTGTCGCCGTGATTGACGATGTCGTCTTCTTTTAAATTCTTGATTGTGCTGTCGCCGTTGATTGTAACGGCCATTGGAGCTGCCAAGTATTTTTTACCCAAAGCAGTAAGCTGGGCGACGAAAAGCGACTTCCCAAAATCATAGACCCGTTGTGTGCATAAAATCTCCTGTCCTTTGACTTGCAAAGGAGTCCATGGTTTTGGAGTGGCTTCATCCATCACAAAGGGGTGTTGATCCCAGACTGGCGGATTAGTTGGCTTTCGCCACTCCTCCACAAAAAGCAGAGCGGTCGTCGAGTCGGGCATGATTCGTGTTCCGGTGATCGTATAATCGCCCGGAGGAAAAGGTGCAATATCCATTGTTAACTTAAAATTTGGAGAGGGGGCATCGAGACTGAACACCCTGCAAAGCAATTCTTTGCCACCATCATCGGTAAAAACGACTTGCAGCTTTCCGCGGCTTTCAGGCAATAAGGTTGTAAGCATATTGAAGATTATTTGCTGATGGGCAATTTCAGTATATAAAAATTGTAGCTTCATTGGTTCCGCAGTCGCTAGTTTATAGGAGGCCTGAAATAATTTGCCATATTTTTCAGTGTCCAGAGCAATCGCGACTTTGTCGCTTTTGGGAAAATCAGTATGTTTGAAAGCAAAGTTAGTTTGCTCTTTTCCCAAGGGGTGGGCAAGCTTTTTTTCCAGCACGACTCGCTCGTCATGCAGACATTGTATTGTCACGCTCGCCGTTCCATCGCCACTGCCTACAGTCGCGGTGAAGTCCATGTCAAACCGCGAAAGATCGCCTATGCTGGAAATTGTGAACGCGGGCGTTGTCGGCGAAAAAACCGCTTCCGGAAATTTTTCTTTATGGGCATATCCCAGCGCTCCGACATTTGCAACGCTGGTTTGCATCGCCAGGGACTGGAATGAACGGCAAAAATTAAAACGAAGTTTGCTTTCAGGCGTGGCACCGATATCTGTCCAAGGGACTGCGCCCTCGAGAATCCAATTGCCATCTGAAATTTTCGAGGCGATTCGCACGCCTTGGGAATTCCATGTTGTCAGTTTGTTTTTACTGTCAAAAAATCCACCGCTGGAATTGAAGATAAACTGATAAAGATCACTGTTTGCGGTGTTGATGAAAAATTCCACGCTTTCGTTCTCCCAAACTGGCACATCTCTTCCAAGATGATTACTGGCGGGTGGGGTGCCTTGAGGTGATTGAACGGCAAAATAAAGATTCTCATCGTCATGGCTCAGATAATAGCGCGACTGAATAGAGGCAAAGCCTTTGCCGCGAATATCAGTGAAACCAGTAGCGCCTGTTGCGTATTCGCCATCATTGATAATGCCATCGACATGGGGAGTGGATTTTCCGACTTTGACAACCATCGCCGCACTGGTACCTGAATTTATTTCTCTGGACAGAAAAAGTTTCTCAATTTCCTTTTCTCCCAAAGACTGGTTGTATATGCGGAAATCATCCATCAAACTGCCACCGCTTTCAAACTGCCAGCCGAGGTAGCCCAGTTTCATGGTTTCAAAAGGTGTCTCGAACGGGGTGTAATTCCCGATGTTTTTTAGTTCGCCGTCCAAGAAAAGATTCATGGCTCCGTTGTCCCAATTGCAAGTAAGGAAATGCCAGTCGTGTCTCTTCCAATGCCCGATGTTGGCGTGCACGCTCGAAACGGAGTCGCCGTTTTTAAGATAGAAATAAAGAATGGGCCGGTTTGCAATTTTGTATATGATCATGCATTGTTGGTTATCTGCTCCCCTGAAAAAGGCGAACATCCGGTGTGGCATTTCCTCCCCGCCATCCCAGTCAACTGGAGAAAGCCAGAAACTGACACTGCCCTTGCGGTGATCAATATTCCCTTTGGCATCAAAAAGATACGAATATTTTCGATCCTTGATCTCGGTGGTGCCTCGAGTCAACATCCCGTCCCAGGCACCGATACGGACAGCCTTGCCGGCGACACCATCCGCAAAAGGTTCCAACTCCTCGGAAATCGCCCGTGGCTTTTTGTCTCCATTGGCCCAATCGGCATCTACTCCATTGTCAAAACTCGCCATGAAGACAGGTTCCGCGGCATATAGTGATAAAAAACAGCAAATTAACAGGGACAAAGGCATTTTGTTCATTTTTCAACTCCCGGCTACGCTTCTTTCGCTACGATTCAAGGTTGTGTCTGATTGCGGCAATGTGCATTGAGATTCATGGGAACAGACAGAGAAAAAAGGCGGCTTTAGTTTTTTTCTTTTCCCTTCACACGCCAGAAACGGCTTTGGCTGTCAACCAATGGCACTGATGCGCTTTTCCTGCTCTCGACATGCCCATCGATAAACGCTATTGACGGCATGCCGCTGTGCCGCCAATGGTCAGTAATCAGTTCCCGCTGATAAATATTGTAGCTGTTGACGTTGAATGTGGTTGGGCTGACATCGGCCAAATAAAAACATTGCGATGGGTTCACGAAGCTAATTAATAAATTGTCCCCAGCAAACACGTTCAATCCACAACTCGGATTCCCGAAATATTGCCCGACATATCTTGCAATATCGGGAGTTCCGCCAAAAACTGCAGCGGGGCAGTTATAGACATCGTAATTTTTTACGTATGGAAAAAACATGGTTTGAAACTGAACCAGCTTATATGTGCAGATTGCGCCGTTTGGCGTGTAGTAGTCTTCATTGGTTGAATAGTAAACTGGTGCCAGACGCGAGTCATGGTCGTCCGCGTACATAAGTGCAGCAGTCATCAGTTGCTTAAAGTTGGCTAGGCACTTGATAGTGCGGGCCTTGTCCCTAGCCTTGGACAAGGCCGGCAACAGCATCGAGGCGAGAATTGCTATGATCGCAATCACAACGAGTAACTCGATCAAAGTGAAGTTTCTCAACCGCGACGCTGCGGCAGCAGCAAATCCTTTTTTGGGTTGTTTTTTCTGGCTATCATGGTGCGTTTTTATTGACATGGCTGTTTCTCCTGTGACTTGTTGTTTTTTTTACCTAGCAATGCTTTGACTATTTTGTCATTGCCATTGCTGACATGAGGTGACGATAAAGTGGGGGTGATCCTATTAA
>JAQVUC010000157.1 GCA_028699715.1 Anaerolineaceae bacterium
GGAAGGCAAAAAATGACCCCATTATTGACCCTGTTCACGGCTCCAAAGCCCTTTGTTGATCCATTTACCAGCCTGATCCAGCATAACGCACTGCGTTCCTGGAAAGCGCTGGGTGAAGAGGTGGAAGTTGTGGTTATCGGCAATGAAGAGGGTATCGCTGATGCAGCCCAGGAATACGCGTTCACCCATCGCCCGGATGTAAAAGTGAACCGACTCGGCACGCCGTTGATCAGTTCCATTTTTGACCTCGGGCGAGGGGCCAATGAAAGTCCATTTTTGGCATATGTTAACGCGGACATCATCTTGTTCCCGGATTTGATCACAATCACTCAAAACGTAGCCAGCCAGGCAGAGAAATTTTTGATGGTTGGACAGCGTTGGGACCTGGATGTTACCGAATTGCTCAATTTTGAAGGGGATTGGGGGCTGGCTCTGAAACGGCGTATGCGGGAGAGTGGCAGCCTTCACAAACGTACGGGCAGCGATTATTTTGTTTTTCCCCGTTCCTGTTTTCAAACCATTCCTGATTTCACGGTTGGTAGGGCGGGTTGGGACAACTGGATGATCTATCAGGCCAGGAGACAGGGCTGGCATACGGTTGACTGCAGCGCTGAGCTTGACATCATCCACCAAAACCACGATTACCGGCACCTGCCTGAGGGCAAGCCCCACTACCACTT
This sequence comes from Anaerolineaceae bacterium, assembly GCA_028699715.1. Taxonomy (GTDB): domain Bacteria; phylum Chloroflexota; class Anaerolineae; order Anaerolineales; family Anaerolineaceae; genus Mesolinea. Next base: position 681 of record JAQVUC010000157.1, read on the forward strand.
ACCAGAAACAGGCGAAAATATCCGCCTGGCCGGCGGCATGCGCACGATTTTTGAATTGGACGACGCCTCTCACCGCTTGATTGGCGATAATATAGAGGATATGCCTCGTGATTGGAAGGGGAAAATACGGGAGTTCCAGAATCAGCCGATGCTTAAAAAAAATAATATTGTGCTCACCCAGATACTTTTCACCCTGCTTCAGCCAAGGCAAGCCTGGATTGAGTTTTGGAAAAATCGAGCTTTGCAAAAGGCCATGCAATCAACCTGCAAATCGGCACCGAAATAGAGGAGATGGTTATGCGAGTAGGACAAAACCCTGCAAAAAGCGTAAAAGAAGTGGTAAAACCGAAACGAATTACAGTTGCTGTGCTGAACTACATCCCATTTTTAAGTGGATTCTTTGCGGAAATGTTTGATGTTCTAAAACTTTGTCTTGGCAGTATCTGGGAGAATACCGATTTACCCTACGACCTGTTGGTTTTCGACAATGCGTCTTGCCCGGAAGTGCGGGAATACCTTGTTAAGAAACAACAAGAAAACAAAATTCAATTCCTGATTCTTTCGGACACGAACTTAGGAAAGGGTGGGGCTTGGAATATCATGCTATCTGCAGCTCCAGGAGAAGTGATCGCATATACTGATAATGACTGCTATTTTTTCCCAGGTTGGCTTTCAAATTCCATGAAAATTCTCGAAGGCTTTCCCAATGTAGGCATGGTCACTTCACGTCCTGTCGCCATGGACCAAGTTTTTAACACGAGTACGCTTGCTTGGGCACTACAAGATCCAGACTCGACTGTTGAAACCTCCCGTTTTATGGATTGGGAGACCTTCCGCTCTTTTACGATGAGTTTAGGCACATCCGAAGAGGATACTCGTCGTCAGTATGAGACACATCAAGACACCGTTGTTACTTACAAAGAACAGCGAGCCTTTGTGGGTGCGATGCACTATCAATTTCTTGCTTATAAAAAGGTTCTTGGTGAATTTTTGCCTTTTTCAATGGACCGACCGATGGGACAGGTCCGTCAACTGGATGTGCGTGTTAATGAAGCCCAATATTTGCGGTTAATGACACCGGAGCCTTATATGAATAATATGAGCAACCAAATTCCAGATTGGGTTGGACAGCTACAAAAAACGATGTCAAAAGGGACCAAAAAGATTCAGCTGAAAAATTTCAAGTTGATTAAGTGGCCGCTCATGCGTCTGTACGATTGGATATTTCGGATTTATTGGAAGGAACAATAAAAAATGCCGTTTAAAAACACTATCTTTGTAGTAGCAGACCACGGTCTGGCAATTATTTATTTCTTACAAAGCCAGGTGATTTCTAGTCTGATTCAAAACGGATCGCGAGTAGTTTTACTCACACAGGATGCTTTGGTTGAGCAAGTGAGAGATCGTTTTGGACAACAGGGGTTGATTGTTGAGGGCTTACGCTACGACAGGTGTGATGAATACGCACGCACTTATAAAAGTCGCACTCAATGGTGGTTACAGTTTTTACGTCGCGTAGGCACCTCTAATCGCATCAATACAGAAGCTATGGATAGTTATATTCGTCAGGTGGATTTTGAAGCCAAGGGTCGTCAGAAACTAATCATGCCCTTTGCAAAAATGGCAGTGAAGCAGCTACGCAAATCCAGTCAGGCACGCAAAAAAATTGTCCAATATCAGATGAAATTTACTCCATTCATTTATAGAGACCTTTTTGAGAAATACCAACCAAGTCTTGTGGTTTCTAGCACATATGGTTGGCGTAACGATCGCTATATACTGCGTGAGGCTCATACGTATGGAATTATGTCCGGAGCAGTTATTGTTGGTTGGGATAACCCATCAAGTTACGGAATACCATCTGCGCCAATGGATTTCGTAAACTGCTGGTCTGATATACAAAAGCAAGAGCTTATCGATGGCTCTGATTGGAGTCCTGATAAAGTTAATGTTGGTGGAATCCCTTCCTACGACAATTATTTCAACAAATCCTGGTTAATATCAAGAGAGAAGTACTTTAAAAAACATAATCTTGATCCCCAGCGGAAATTAATTGCCTACGCCAGCAGTTTTGTTACTTTTTCTCCGAACTATCGCAACATAAAAACTCTTGCAAACTTAGTTTCTAACGACGAGCTGGACCATAAAGCCCAATTGCTGGTTCGCTTACACCCCAACCACTTTCTGGACAAAACTTTGTTTGTTGGGGAACGTAAGCAAATATTTGAGCTGGCAGATCGACTACCTAATGTCCATGTTGTCGAGCCAGTTGCATTAGCAGGGAATTTGGGTAATTATTCTGGAGAGGATATGGACGAAAAAACTTCGATGATGGCTCATGCAGATGTTTTTACTACAGTATATTCCACCATGTGTGTGGAATGTGCGATTCACAATCGGCCAATCATCAGTGTCGTACTAGACGAACCAGGTGGTTGGAATGATCCTAACAAATTCTCACTTGCTTTGAGTGAAATTGACAAATGGCCAACTCACACTCGTTTCCTTGCATCTGGTGCGGGCAAAGTAGCAACCGACTCTGAAAGTCTTAGGCGACACCTCAATACCTATCTGAATAACGATAAAATTGATTCATTAGAACGAATGAGATTTGTCAAAGATGAGATTACATTTACTGATGGAAATGCAGGTATTCGCACGGGAGATTATTTGTTTTCACTTGCTCAAGGAGGCAAATTGTGAAATTTCTAATCGCTGGTTTAGGTTCTATTGGGCGCAGGCATTTGCGCAACCTCAAAGCCCTGGGCGAAACCGATTTGATGTTTTATCGTACTCATCTGGCTACCTTGCCGGACACTGACCTGATCGGTTATCAAACTTACACCGACTTGGACCAGGCTTTGGAGCAAAAACCTGACGGCGTGATCGTGGCTAACCCCACCGCCTTGCATCTGGAAGTTGCCATCGCGGCCGCAAAGGCCGGCGCGGCTTTGTTGATTGAAAAGCCCATTTCAGACAGCCTGATTGGCATCCGCGACCTGCAAAACATCTTAAAGAAAACCGGAAAACCGACTTTGGTGGGCTACCATCTCCGCTATCACCCCGTTTTGCAGCAAATCAAGGCATTGATCCAGAGCGACCGCTTGGGGAAAGCGCTCAAAGCGCACGCGCACTGGGGCGAATATCTACCAAACTGGCACCCTTGGGAGGACTACCGCCATTCCTACGCCGCCCGGGCTGATTTGGGCGGCGGCGTGCTGAATACGCTTTCCCATCCCCTGGATTACATGCGCT
>JAQVUC010000004.1 GCA_028699715.1 Anaerolineaceae bacterium
AGGAACGCCGCGAAACGCGCCAGGAATTGGGCTTGCCGGATGATGAGAATCTACCGGCTGGCAAGCGCGTTTACCAACGTGAGCCTTTTGCCGCGGATGTGAGCGAAGGCAAGAACGACCCGATCTACAACGCCCATTCCTACCACACCAAGGTGCCCCACAAAGCCATCATGCGCTATATCCTGCACTACACCGACCCGGGCGATATCGTTTTTGATGGTTTTTGCGGCACGGGCATGACCGGCGTGGCAGCCCAACTCTGCGGCGACAAAAAAACCGTCGAAAGCCTGGGCTACCGAGTGGACGGTAAAGGTGTGGTCTGGGAAGGCGACAAAGCCATCTCCCGCCTGGGGGCGCGCAAGGCAGTCCTGAATGACCTTTCCCCGGCGGCCACCTTTATTGCCTACAACTACAACACGCCGGTGGACGCGCGTGCCTTTGAGCGCGAAGCCAAGCGCGTCCTGGCAGAAGTGGAAGCGGAATGCGGCTGGATGTACGAAACCTGGCACCCAAATTGTGATGATCCCAACCAGGTGAAGGGCAAGATCAACTACACCGTCTGGTCAGACGTCTACCGCTGCCCGCATTGCGGGCAGGAAATGGTCTTTTGGGATGTGGCAGTTGATCAAAAGGCTGGCGGCATTAGAAGTGACTGGGAGTGCCCTGGTTGCGCCAGCTTGCTGGCTAAAACTCCCAAAAAAAACAGCGGCGCGCTGCGGGTGGAACGGGTTTTTGATACCATCTACGATCGCGCTCTGCAGCAGACCATCCAACAAGCCCGCCAAGTGCCGGTGATGATCAATTACTCGGTTGGCAAGAAGCGTTTTGAGAAAAAACCAGATGAATCCGATCTGCAATTGATCAAGAAAATTGAAGCGAGTGATATCCCTTACCAATTTCCCACGGATAAATTGCCCGATGGTTTTAATACTGCACAACCAAAAATCAGCCATGGTTTAACCCACGTACACCATTTTTTTACTAAACGGAACAATTATCTGTATTCGAGATTGTTCTATAATTTAAAAAATCATACTATTCTTTTTCTCATTACTTCTTCCATGATAAATACCTCAAAACTCTATGCATATAGGACTAATGGGAAAGGCGGTGACATTTCAGGGACATTGTTTATTCCTACTCTTAACCAAGAAATAAATGTTCTCTATGCAATAAAGAATAAATTAAATCGACTAAAAAATTTCTTTTATGGTGGAGCAATAGGCAATTCTTTAATAGAAGCAATTTCATCAAGTAATATTGAAAAAAGAACAGAAAATGCGTACCAATACATATTCTTGGACCCTCCATTTGGTGGCAACTTGATGTATTCGGAGCTCAACTTTTTATGGGAAGCTAGATTGGGTGTTTACACCAACAATAAAAAAGAAGCAATTATTAATAAAGAACAAAAAAAAACATTGGCAGAATATCAAACACTAATAGAAGAGTGTTTTGAAAAATTTTATAAACTTTTAAGACCGGGTCATTGGATGACGGTTGAGTTTCACAATTCCCAAAACCCGGTTTGGAACTCTATCCAAGAAGCGCTCCAACAGGCAGGTTTTGTGATCGCAGACGTGCGCACACTTGACAAGCAGCAGGCGTCCTTTAAACAGATTACCACTTCTGCAGCTGTCAAGCAAGACCTAATTATTTCTGCCTACAAATCCACCTTTGAATTTGAACAGAAGTTTTCAATAAATGGCGGCAGTACCCAAGGGGCATGGGAGTTCATCCGCCAGCACCTCGAACAACTGCCGATGCCTGACGCGCAGGCTGGTAACATCCAAATCCAGAGTGAACGTACGCCTTACTTGCTCTACGACCGCATGTTGGCTTTTCACCTGGTGCGCGGGCTGACAATCCCGCTTTCTTCCAGTGAGTTCTACCAGGGGCTTTCGCAGCACTGGCTGATGCGCGATGGTATGGCTTTCACGCCCTCCCAGGCTTTTGCCTATGATCAATTACGCCTGGTTTCAGACAAAGTGGAACAGCTCTCGCTGTTCGTGACCGATGAAGCCAGCGCCATCCAGTGGCTTAAAGCCGAGTTGGATCCCACAACCGGCAACGGACCGCAAACCTACAGCGACCTGCAGCCCAAGTTCCTCAAGCAGTTGCACCAGGAACGCTACGAAAAACTGCCTGAACTGCAGGTGATCCTCAGGCAGAGCTTCTTGCAGGATGACGAAGAACGCTGGTTCGTGCCTGACCTGGAAAAACAAGCTGACCTGGAAGCCCTGCGCGAGCAAGCGCTGCTGCATGAGTTCAACGAGTACACACGCGGTAGCGGCAAGATCAAGGTCTTCCGCGCCGAAGCCATCAAAGCCGGCTTCAGCAAAGCCTGGGCGGAACACGCCTACGACCGCATCGTGGCGGTGGCGGAACGCCTGCCTGAGCAAGCGCTGCAGGAAGACCCCAAGCTGAAACTTTATTACGATAACGCCCTGAACCGCGCCAGGAAACAACCGAAACAATCGCAACTTTTATAGCCGGGAGCAAAGAGGAGGGTAAATAACATGCAGACACTGGTTGATTGGGAAAAACGGCTAAAACCCTTCTTTGATAGCGGCTTACGCATCATCGGCGAAATCCCTTTAAATGAAACAGATGTCGATGAACTGGCGGAAGAAGTACGGAATTTCTTAGCTGGATTCGATAAATTCACCAGGGCTACAAATGTCCTCACAAAGCGTTTCCCGTACGTTTTCATGACCCTTTTAGCACATTTTTCGATGTACAACGACCAGTCAGGCTACTGGCACGCCTTACAGCTAGCGGTAGGTGCTGACCAGGACCTGCACATCACACTCTGGCATCGAAAATTTGTTAATCTCGCCCGACAGAACGATTTGAAGACCTTCGACATCTCGGACACTCCAAATTATTATGTGGCTTCAATCCGATTCCACGGAGGCATTCCCTCTTATTATTTGCCTGACTTTTTTGAGCGAATGGTCGTCCCCGCAGTAACACAACAGGATTTGCGGCATATTCCACCAAAAGAAGCAATGAATTACTTACTACAACATGCCTATTTGGGGAGGCCCGTGTTGGATTTCCTTGAAAACAGCGGAGAGATGGGCCTCGCGTGGTTTGAAGCCTGCTGCAAGCTGGTGCGGCATGCCAGGGAGAATCATGGTGAAGTGCTGCCCATCTCGGCTGTACCTGAGCTGCCCTACAACATCCACACTTTTTTCGAGCAGTATAGTGAGGAAAGAGAGGATCGTGGCTTTCACTGGAGCCGACCCTACCTTGAGGTAAACCCACTTTCTGAAGAATCACCAGTCATCCTGCGCATCCCGGAACAAATTGTTACCACACAGGCAGCCAGCCAGTTATTGCATTGGACGATCACCTGGCCTGGGCAAAATCAACCTATCATAGAATTCTGCGAGGTCTATCACCGCAGGTCAGGTGAATTCACAACCGAAGTAATCAAACCCATCCCGATCCCGACTACCCAGGTGACCGTTTCCATATCCTCAAGTAAACAGGACGGGCAAGAGGACTCAGAGCTGCGCCGATGGACGCTTCCCTTGCTTCCTGCGCCTGATCAGGCCCCGCTTGTCGCATTTCGCGCAAACTTCCGGCAGGTCCCAAATGCCAAATCCCTGCCAGCCCAGGTCTTGTTTCTGCTCACGCCCAAAACAGCTGAATTGGAGATAGATTCAGCGACCACAGAACGGGTTGACTCGTTTTCCACATTTTCTGGGGGTTGGAAAGATTGGAAACTGGAACAATGGGATCTGACACACGCGATTTCCTTGCTGCTTCACCAGGACGGCCAAGTGCTCGGCAACATTGTACCTGTGGCAAGGGAAGTGGATCTGCCTGAGCTCTGGGGAGGACATCGTTTTGATTACCAGGAAAATCTTGATCAGCCTCTGTATACCTCAGGGATACCCTCGGTAAGCATTCCTGTCTCACTTAGCAGCGCGATGTACCAGGCTCTGAGGGATTGGAAAGTGCGCGCTATCTCGATCGGAGAAGCCGCGCCGACAATCGATCGCCAGGTTGCTTTCCTGGAATACCAGGATGAACTCCTGTTTGAAGGATCCCGCGCCATACTTTCCCTGGAGAAGCTTTTAGGAGAAAAACCTGCTGGCATTTACGAGATCAGGGTTAGCGGTCCACGAGGAATCAAGGCTGACTTTCGCTTGCGGCTTTGGCCAAAACTCCTCCTACAAAATTATTCCAAGGAATTGCCCAAAGCAGAAGAGTCGAGAGACCCTGTGGAGTTTAATGTGTATTTACAGGATGGGGCTTGGGTGGAAACCCAAGCAGGCGCTGACCCCGTAGAGATCGCCCAAGAAGGCAACGGCTTCTCAATTAATGCCGCACCTCATCTGCGGAGTATTGCACTCGACCTGGTCACAATCAGTAGAACCGGAGAATATATCCGCGTTCCAGTCAGCATTCCCGTGGTACGGTTGCGCTGGGGCTTGGTGGAAGAGAATATGCCAAACTTGCTTGAATTCGGGCAAACTGTCTTCCATGTTTCAAAAGAAAGATTTTCTCAATATGAAAGCCGCGCTTTACATGTGGAAATGCACGGTCTCAGCGGTATGCTGGAACGTATGCGCTGCCAGCTAGTGGAATCGGATAATGAAAACAACCTTTTACAGTTAGCTGATTTTCGCAAGACTGGCTTCAAATCGGACTGGCTAAAAGTTTCGCTGTTGCAGTTTAGTGAAACCATAAGAGCAATTAATACCCAGGTCCAATTTCAGCTGGTTTTTCAGAAAGACAATAGAAGCCCGCTAATCAGGTACGCCCTTTTGGAAATCAGTCCCGAGATGGATGTCAGGGATGCAAGGTTGGAACAGGTATCTGAGTGTGATTGGAAATTAATCTGGAAGGAAGACTTACCGCTCAAAAACCGGCGGGTGATGCTCAAATCCGCCTGGTTGCCTTGGGCGCCGACCATTGAAGAAAAGATACCGGATGAAAACAGGGGTGAATACACCTTCAGAAATATTGCTTTGCCTCCCTCCAGCTTTGAGATTTACTTCTACACCAAGTTCAAGTGGGAACCAACAGCAGTAGTGCCACCTGAAAACGCAGCCTGCTTAGAAGTTGATTTGATCTCACCCGTTGAAAGACTGGCATTTCTTGAAAAACCACAACAGGGGCACGACGCGCAATTTCGTCAATTGATCGAAAAAGCCTGTATCCTCGATAGGATGGGAAACTCACAGGCACGGGACGAGGTTGTTTCAGCTTCCGCGACACATCTCAGACACCTGCGTGATATCCAAACTTTGGTTGGGACGATTAAGTGGATGCGAGAAACAGATAATATGTATCCACCTATTAAGAGCTTCTTTTATCAATATACCTTCCACCAATCTCTTGTAAATGCAATGCTGGAAAAGTACCCCCAAGGGGATGCCAACCTGATCGATTACCTACATTTAATCACACCCAGTATTTACGCTGACTCTGCCAGGATACTGCTTGAGAAAGTGGACGACCCGCTTGTAACTTCGACCTGCATCAAGGCACTTATTAATCGAAAAGACGATGGATTGTTGCCTGTGATTAATTCCATGATTTCCCAGGGGCGAATATCGGCTGAGAGCGCCGCTGAGTTATTGACCGAAGACCCTAATCAGAGCTTGTGGGCATTGGAGATAATTGCGGATTTGAATCAGAGCGATTCCTTGGACAACCTGCTCAAGGCAATCCTGCCTTCCATAGTTAAGGAGTATACCCAGACCGTTCCAGAATGGCTGGAAGATGTTCTGTTGCGCGCATTAACTGTCGAAAAATCGCGAGAGTTGATCTTGCGATATTTGAAGATCCTTGTTGAGCTTGATCGAGATGAGGTCTGGAAAGTCTTGGTCGATAAGGAGAGACTTGAACAAGTTACTCACGAGGAATTCATTGAGTTTCTTAAATCTGATCCAGAAAAAGCCTTGGAGGTTCTCAGGCAACACAACGATTCTGACTGCTATTCTGAAGATATCTTGAAGTTGGAAGAGGAATTCCCATCCGCTGCGGGTCTGTTGACCCCTGGAATGACTTTATCCACGCCTTTTGGAGTAGTTCAAATTGTAAGTATTAAGCTCGTAGACGGTACACGTGCACAATCTGTCAAGAAAGCGGATGTCAACTTCATCCTTAAAGTAACAAGCGGCTCAGGACTTGACAGGATAGAGGCTGATTTGGACTTTAGCCAAATGACATTGCAATTTCGAAATGAAAAACAGATATACTGCTGTAGTGTTTGTAATAATTTTTGTCATCCCAAGCAACATAGATTGAATGAACATCACCGTCAAACACATCCTTACGATCCGCAAGCCTTTATTCTCAGGTGCGGTAGCATTCCTTTTACCATAAATGACATACAGCACATAGATGCTATAGACTAAAGCGAGGAAATAGACATGGCAATTCACCCACTTGAGACAACAGAGAAAATCAGGGCGACCTACATCAATTACCTGAAAACGATCAAGCCTTTCCAGGACGAAAAACTCCGCGAGGAATTCGCCCAGGCAATTGAAGCTCAAGACATGCTAGTGAAGGGACCTCTGCTGCAGATTGCACTTCCTTATCTTAAGGACAAAAGTATACACGAATTGGTGGATGAAGGGGTCCTCTCACCTCGCTTTGAGCAACTCAGCTCAGATTCCCTGCAGTACAACCGTTCCTTGTATGCGCATCAGGTCAAAGCCATTCGGAAAGCTGTTGGTGGTCGCAACCTGGTGGTCAGCACGGGTACTGGTTCTGGCAAGACAGAGGCTTTCTTGATCCCGATTCTGGATTATCTTTTACGTGAGCAGGACGCAGGCACCTTAAGCCAACCGGGCGTGAGGGCACTGCTGCTTTACCCCATGAACGCTTTGGCAAATGACCAGATGAAACGCTTGCGCCGCATTCTGGAAGAATATCGAGCCATTACTTTTGGACGGTACATCAACGTCCAGGAAACACCCGAAACCAAGTCGCAAGCAGAAGCAAATTTTAAAAGTATGTACGGCGATTCCGAGCCCTTCATCGATAATGAGTTGAAATCGCGTGAGGAAATGCATGCGTCACCGCCGCATCTGCTTGCGACCAACTATGCAATGCTGGAATATTTGCTTCTACGGCCTAAAGCCACAAATCTGTTTGATGGGGAAACCGGAAAGCATTGGCATTTCATCGTTCTCGATGAAGCCCATGTTTACGACGGGGCAAATGCCACGGAAATTGCTATGCTGTTGCGACGTCTGCAGGACCGGGTTGCGGGAGATAAACATGGGAAAATCAAGGGAATTGCCACGTCTGCTACCCTCGGGGCTGGTATCAAAGACTACAGCCAGGTTGCGACATTTGCGAGTAACCTGTTCAATAAGAGCTTTGTTTGGGATGATGATGACCCTAAAGAACAGGATGTCGTCGGAGCTGAGTTTTTACCTGTTGATGCCCTCGGCGAGACATGGGGACAGCTCAGTCCTGAAGTGTACCACCTGATAAACGAGGTTTTGGGTTCCGACCGCGATTCGGTCAATAGCCTGTCAGAGCTGAAAAACATTGTGATCAATTCTGGCGTCCCTGATAAAGTAGTTGCTGATGCAATTTTTGCAGGTCAAAAGAAAAAGGATTTCGCCATCCAAACATTCCTCTACGAAGTGCTAAAAGGGGATAATAACATCAGAAAACTGATCAGCTCGCTAAAGGAACAATCAGCATTATTACATGTAGCTGCCCAGCATGTCTTCCCTGGTGATCCTAAGGCTGAACAAGGTTTGATAGACCTGGTAGCCTTGGCTGTCATGGCGAAGACAGGGGAGGAGGAAATGCCACTATTGCCAGCTCGCTATCACACCTTTGCGCGCGCGTTAGAGGGGGCTTTTGTCTGTCTAAATGAAACTGATCATCCAAAAGATAAACCGCGATTATTCCTTCAGAGGAAAAAGTTTTGTGAATATTGTGGCAGTCGGGTGTTTGAACTAGCTAACTGTACGCGCTGCGGCACAGCGTATATTGTTGGAAAAGAAACCCGAGGCAGTGGGTTGGATGAAGAGTTAAAAGAGTTTGAGATCAAGGTCAATAACAATTACCTATTACAGGATAGCCAGATATACATCAGTGAAACCGCAAGGGATACAAATTATTACATCTTTTCCGGCGAGGTTTCTTCTGCTAACGAGGATGAGAGTGTTTCGAATGAAAAAGATGTTTCTGATGATGAATCATACGAAAACGCCACTGAAATCATACTCTGCACAAAGTGCGGACAGGTACAAAATCCTCAGCAAGCACCCCAATGCTCTTGTGGTAGTGAATACATGCGAAAAATGCACAAAATAGATCTCCAGGGTAAGAGGACCCTTAAACGATGTGTCAGCTGTTCTACAAGGAATAGCTCAGGAGCAGTGTATCGGTTTTTAACTGGCCAGGATGCCCCTGTTAGTGTAATTGCCGGAAGCTTGTATGACCAGCTTCCTGCTTCTACGAAACAGGATGAGCGTCAGTACCCTGGCGAAGGGCGTAAGATGCTGAATTTCACTGACAGCCGCCAAAATGCGGCTTTCTTTGCTCCTTACATTGAACGCATCCATATGCGCAACCTGCGACGTGGTCTGATTATGCAAACAGTCAAGGAGCAATTAGAGGGAGATATTGAGGACATCAGATTGCAGGATCTGATTGCACCATTGGAAAAAAATGGAGAAAAGATTGGACTGTTTAAGTCGAAAGACTCTCCAACGGAAAAGAAGAAAAGGATGGCTATCTGGTTAATGCAGGATTTTACCCCGCTCGACCGGCGCATCAGCCTCGAAGGGTTAGGTTTATTATCCTTTGAACCTACCATCCCAGACACTTGGCCAACTTTCCTCGATGACTCGGTTTTGCACTTGAGTCGAAAAGAGACTTACAACTTATTAAGACTTCTGCTAAACAGCTTGAGATATCAAGGTGCAGTATCCTATCTTATGCCCGATCAGAATATTTATAAAGAAATTGAGTTTTCTCCGCGCAACCGACTGCTCTATTTTCGATATCAAGAAGCTAATCCCAAAGCGGGAGTCTTCTCCTGGATGCCCTCCGAAGGGCATGAAAATACCAGGTCAGAATATCTAAAGCGCCTGCTTATTTCAAGAGGGTTAAGTGATTATGAGGCTAAAAAGGCATCAAGAGATCTCCTTGAAGATATCTGGGGTTTTATTATCAATTCTGAATGGAAAATGGTTCTTAACACTGTAAACCATAACTACGCCCACATAGGCGTTGTACATTCATTAGCTCATGAAATGTGGAAGGTAACACTCCCATCCGAGAATTACAACGAGTGGATGATTTGCAGTCACTGCAGAAACGTATATCCTGCTGGTGTCGGTGAGACATGTTTGACCTACTTCTGCCCAGGACCACTGGAACCCCTCGCAAAACACAAAGAGGTGTTGGAGTCTAACCTCTTCAGAATTAATTACAGTAAGAACAAACTTATCCCTCTTGAAGCTCAAGAACATACAGCCCAGTGGACTGCAAAAAAGGCGGCTGAAGTTCAATCCCAATTTATCAAAGGTGAGATTAACCTATTAAGTTGTTCTACTACTTTTGAATTAGGCGTAGATGTTGGGGATCTGCAAGCTGTAATGATGCGCAATATGCCGCCGACTACCGCAAACTATATTCAAAGAGCTGGACGTGCAGGAAGGCGTACTGATAGCGCTGCTTATATTATGACATACGCCCAAAGACGGTCGCATGATCTCACAAACTACACAGATCCCGTAGGTATGGTATCAGGAAAGTTGAAACCACCTCACACACCATTGACTAATGAAAAGATCATACGCCGTCATCTCCATTCAGTTGTCTTTGCCAGTTTCTTAAAGTGGATCAAAAGTGAATTCGGAATTGAATACAAGAACGTAGGTGATTTCTTCTGCCCGAAGGAGGGGCCCGACGGGCGTGATTATCTCAGGCAATATCTGGATGCCAAGTCGGACACTCTGATGACAGAGATGGTAAACGTGATACCCAAAGGCATGCACGGGATTCTTGGACTGGAAGACTGGTCCTGGGTTCAACAACTCACTAATCAACAAAACGAAGGTGTGCTCGATTTAGCTCACGATGACATAAATGATGATGTTACCTATCTGAAAGAAGAGATATCCAAGCTTTGGGATGAAGCAAACACAACTCATAATAGTCGGTTGATTCGTGTGGCTGAAGGGAAAGAAAGAATCATCAATCAAATCATATCTGCCGAATTGTTGGGGTTCTTAGGCTCAAGAAATGTATTGCCAAAGTACGGTTTCCCTGTTGATGTAGTTGAGCTACAGACTAACCATCTCGATCCAAAAACCGGTTCAACAGAAGTGGATTTATCTCGAGATCTACGAGTAGCAATCTCGGAATTTGCCCCTGGGAGTCAGGTAATAGCAGGTAAAAAAATCTGGACGGGGGGAGGCCTGAAAACCCATCGGACTAAATCATGGCAACAGGTCAATTATGTTATTTGCAGAAGCTGCCAAAGGATGTACCAGGGATTCGAAAATGAAATCCCAACCATTTGCAGTTGTGGCGAGTCATTACCCCAGTCTCGTACGTTTATTATCCCAGTTACTGGCTTTATTGCATCCACTGAAGTTGCATCTCCAGGCGAAGAGCCACCTCAGCACACCTACGCGAGCAGCGTCTATTTTGGTGATTATGAACAAAAGAAATCTGAAAAGTATGATGAAAGTACAGAATTTATTCTTGAAGACTCGCTTGGCCTTCCCACTCTATATCGCTATTCCCGGTTTGGATATATGATCTTGGTCAACAAAGGATACAACAATGGATTTGATATATGCAAGGAATGTGGATACGGAAAAGTAGTAAATTTTCTTGTTGGTGGAACTCAGCAAAAACACAAGAACCCAATTACTGGAAGGGATTGTCACGGAGATTTTTTGCGAAGGGTGGATCTTGGACACCGATATCTAACAGATGTCCTGGAGATCAAGCTTAGCCTTCCTCCAGCGATGAGTTACCCAAACCCAATGCGCAGTTTGATGTATGCATTGTTGGAAGGAGCCAGTGAATCACAGGGGATTCGCCGATCTGACATTGATGGAACTCTCTACTACCGGTCAGGAGGTGAGGCACCATCGATCATCTTGTTCGACGCAGTGCCAGGTGGAGCAGGCCACGTTGAAAACATCAAGGATCATCTCAGAGATGCAATATTCGCAGGATATAAAAAGGTCAAAGATTGCCAGTGTGGTGAAGACACGAGCTGTTATAACTGCTTGCGCAATTACTCGAATCAACGCTTCCATGACGATCTCCAACGTGGTTACGCTATAAAAATGATGAGGCTATTACTTAATAATGGGATTTAAACAAATTTCTGTAGGTGCAGATAGATTCCTTGCCTTGCAATGGGCAAATTTTGCATATGAACTTTTCGCATCTTCCACAGATCAGGATGCGTCAAGAAAATTTCTGAGTGATTATTTGGGAAGTCAAATGCTTGGTAAAGTGTCGACCCGTAAAACTGCAGACCAACTCAACCGGCTTTGGCTGTATGCAGATGACCCTTACCAGAGTTTGCGCGAAATGACTCGCTCACTATTAATGCCAATTGACCATGCCCAGATGGCAGTCCTTCATCTGGGTATGGCAATGAATGTTTTTCCTATCTATCGTGAAACTATGCGCGTCATAGGGACTCTGGAAAGGCTTACAGATCAAATTTCAACCAAAGCAATAACTACCAGAGTCATCGAAAAATTCCCAACTACTACATCAATACCTCGAACTGTTAACCGAGTACTTCAGACATTGGACGATTGGCATTTCATTGAGCTATTTCAAGGGAATGTTGTTATCAAGGAAATTCTCTTACCAGATCCAAGACTAGTAAACTGGTATATCATAGCCATCCTACGAGCAACTGAACAGAACGAAATTACCTTGCAGGAACTTGAAACTTGTCCACTGAAGTTAGGTATCAACTTTTCACATCCCAGAAGCGTCATCAATGGCTCCGAAGACCTATTTTTTGGCCGTAACCAAATGGGATTAGAAGTTGTTCGATTAAAGACACTCCAATAACAAGTAAAATCAAAACCAATCCTAACAGTGCACACTGGGTGCACTGAGTTTTGGTACACTGAATTTTAGGAAAGGCAAACGACCATGTCTCAACGGCAGCAGTTGGAACGAATCATGGAAATTGACAGGCGCATCCGGGAGGGGGCATACCCGAACGCGGAAAAGCTGGCGGAATACCTGGAGGTCAGCAGGCGGGTGATTTTCAATGACCGCAGTTTCATGATTTATCGCTTGGGAGCGCCAATTGAGTTCGACCGGGAGCGGGGCGGTTGGTTTTACACCGATAAGACGTGGTCTTTGCCGGGGATATATGTGACTCAAGGTGAGTTGATGGCTTTCTTTCTCTCTCTAGAGATTGCTAAGCGCTACATCGGAACTGACCTTGAGTCACCTCTCCGCTCTGCCGTGGATAAGATCGCCAAAGCGGTCAAAGGCCCAGTCAGCGTGGAGATCAACGAGCTGCGTTCCCACTATACCTTTTCCGAATTCAACACCATCAGCGTGGATGCCCAACTGCTGATCGACCTGCACCAAGCCATCCTCAACCGCCAGCAGGTCTGGATGCGCTACTACTCAGCCAACCGGGGCGTGGTGTCTGAAAGGATTGTGTATCCCTATCACCTGCACAACTTCCAGGGGGATTGGTTTTTGGTCGCCTTTGATACCTTCCGCAGCGATTTTCGGCTCTTCCTGGTTGGGCGTATCCAGGAGATGAAGTTGCTTAAAGAGAAGTTCGACTGGGATGAGAATTTCTCAGCAGAGGATTGGATTGGCAGCGGCTTCCAGCTGCACGCGGGGGGCGAAGCGGAGGATGTGCAGATCTGGTTCAGCCCGAACAAAGCCCAGTTCATCCGTGAGCGCAAGTGGCATCCCAGCCAGGCTATCGAGGAACAGCCGGATGGCAGCCTCGTTCTGCACCTGAAGACCGGTGGCTTGGTGGAAGTGCGTAACTGGGCGCTGCAGTTCGCGGATGATGCGGAGGTACTGAAACCCGACAAATTGAGGGAAGACATTATAAATGCTGTCAGAAAGTTATCCGGGCATTACGGCATCGATCATGCCGCTGAATGATAAAATTCAACTATTAATTTGCTGGGAGGAGAGGTATGAAAGAAAAGACCATTATCTACGGAATAACCAACTTAGGTTTGCTGTTTGTCCCCGAAAGCCGAGCGAAGGAACTGGCAGAGAGCAATAAAGCTTTGCTAACAGCCAAAACCTGGGGGGAGTTCAAGTCGCTGGTGTCGCATGAAATGTACGAATTCTACCTGGTCAACTCAGCCTATTACGAAGGTCCTTGCGAGCCCGAAGATGGCGATTATGCTCCCTTCGATATCCCCCCTGAGACCCCTTTCACCCCTAACGACGTCGTAACTTATGATGTCCTCCCAGCCTATCCAGAGATTGAGATGTCGGAGTGGATGCCGGAGGGAATTCAAGCCAAGTTCGGCCGCAAGGTGCGCTACTCCGCCATGGACATGAACGTTCCCGCAGGCGACATCCTGGTGTTGGATGAAAGGCATATGGATGAGATCGTCGCTGAGCTGGTGAAACACGGTTTTAATTGCAGGCGGGATGACGGCCTGCTAATGGCCGGCACCACCCTCGATTTCGATCCGGTTGACTATCCGAATGTTGAGACCGATGATAAAGACTAACGAGATCCAAACTAATGAAACTAAGCATAATTAGATCCGCACGAAATATTAATATCACATATATTGCGAAATCAACGCAACATGTTTTTCGAGTGATTAGAGATTGTTGAGCAAATGTTTATTCAGGGCTCATCTGGATTTGACATAAATAACCAGGAGAAACCAATGAAACTAACTGACTATATTCAAACAAAATTAAATGAAACTATCCAGATGGATAAGAGAATTCTTTATATCTTAAAAGGTTTTGCCAATATTAGACTTGAATTGAATGTGCCAAAGTTTGGAGATATCAATTTTTCAAAATTATTATCCGATCAAGATAAAGAAAAACCAGATATATCAAATCTACATGGTGCTTACTATCTATTCTATGAAGAAGCTAGTCTTCTTGGTGATTTACTCTCAGCGCTTTCTTACGTCAATTATGATGTGAAAATTGTTAACTGTAATATTTATAATGGGGTGTATCCAACTTTTTCGGGGCACATCAATACTGCCGGTGTTGAAGCTTTTTATGGTGAAGAGCATCACGTATTCCAAGACTTATTTTCAACAATGGAATATGAAAATGGGATATGCTACGTGACCTTCAATCCAATTAGTGTTCAAAAAAGTATTGAAGTAATTGATCTTTTTGAATTACCTTCAAAAACCTTGACCCCAAAAAAAATGAATGATTGGGATAGTATAGATTCTATTGATATATCAAATCATCCAACGTCATTTGCATCTCTTGTCGATAATATTCTGAGTGAGAAATCCTCTTCATTTTTCCTTGAAACTCAAGAAGATTTATCCCCGTCAATTTTGACGAGATTATGCTTCCTGTCAAAATTTGCAGATGTTACATTGCATAAAGTTTTCCCTTATCCAGATTACACACTAGAGACTCAACCAAATCCTGCCTTTTTGGATATCTTAAGGCGTCGAAACCCAAGTTATAATTTTAAAAGATTCTTGTGTTACAAAAATCCTTCTATAAACAACGATACGGTCGAAATTAATCAAGAAAAAGTGATTAGCAAAATTGTTGAACAAGCAGAGAGGGCAAGATCAGATCAGGACTACAAAGATATTTTCGTAACAGCTCCTACCGGATCGGGAAAATCGATAATGTTCCAAATTCCTGCAATATTTCTTGCTGAAAAATACTCCGGTTTTTTGACAATTGTTATATCTCCACTAATTGGTCTGATGAATGACCAGGTCAACAATATTGAAGACCTAACTTCGAGCGCCGCTACCATTAATAGTGACTTTACTCCTGAAGAAAAAAGTAAGGTTCTTGAAAATATTAGGAATGGGAAAACAAATATTCTTTACCTTTCGCCCGAATCGTTTTTGATGAATTCTGATATAGCAACGCTAATAGGTGAGAAAAGTATAGGACTTTTTGTAATCGATGAGGCTCACACAGTGGTTACATGGGGGCAAAGTTTTAGACCAGATTACTGGTATCTGGGCGAAAGGATCAAACAATTAAGAACAAGCGGAAAAATGTCATTTCCAATAGCCACATTTAGTGCCACAATTCCTTATGGCGGAACCGACAATATGTACCAGGACATGATCGACTCATTAAACATGGAAACATATGAAACAGAATTTCTTGGCATTGTCAGAAGGGATGAAATACAATTTTCTATCAACAATTACATCAGTAAAGTAGACTATGAGCTAGAAAAGAGGGAAAGGGCTGTAAAATCATTGAAAGAGTTGATCGATAGCCGAACAAAAACCATTGCCTATTTTCCTTTCAAGCGGACCATAGGCGATATATATCGTGAACTGGACTCGAGCTCTACGACAATTTATCACGCAGGACTACATTCTTCTGCGAAGAGATTAAGTGCTTACCAATTCAGCATTGGAGAAAAGCATTTACTCCTGGCAACCAAAGCCTATGGGATGGGAATAGATATTCCCGATATTGCATGCGTATATCACTTTGCCCCAACCGGGACGCTTTGTGACTATGTACAAGAAATTGGTAGGGCAGCCAGAAAACC
>JAQVUC010000158.1 GCA_028699715.1 Anaerolineaceae bacterium
CCAATAGATCTGTGAATAATAAAGTTTTGCCAACCCCTCTGAATCCCGGATCCACGAAGAAGCGTTGCTCCAGGCTTTGGTCAACTCAAAGTCGACTCTCGGAACCGTGATTTCAACCCACATGCCGGGCTGGCCTTTATCGTCCAAAGGCAAACTACTCAGAGTTTGGTTTGGTATGTTTTTAACTGGTTGCACATAAGGCGAGTAAATAAAACCGTCTGGAGTTTCATACCATTTTTGGTTGTAGCGATTGAAATCCAAAACATTGGCAATTACTTCATGTTTGATTTCAAAAACATCGTCCCGCCAAACCCGGGTTGTGGTCGGAGCGTTCATGTTCGGCTCGGACTTCAGGTCAATGTAGGAGCGATATTCACCCACACACACCCGCCCTAAATTTGCCCCTATGGGCCATTGCTGGGCAAAGTTAGCCGCATTCGATTTTCTGACGGGCAAAAGTAAAGCCCCAGCGGCCAGGCCACTCAGCTTCAAAAAATCGCGTCTGGTGATGTTATTGTTTAAATCCATGTTTTTCATTATACAAATTTCAACAAGTCACTCAAGTCCACATACAGGCTTCTCCCCACTTACCAATCGCTTCGGTTGCGTGAGGTCTCTCGTTCAATATCCTTTTCTTTAATTGCCTGGCGTTTGTCGTATTGTTTTTTTCCTTTTGCCAGTCCGATTTCAAGTTTAGCCTTACCAGCTTTCAAATACACACGGATAGGTACAATCGTCATGCCTTTGATTCGAACTTCATCCCACAATTTACGGATTTCTTTTTTATGCATCAATAATTTCCGGTCGCGGGTTGGGTCATGTTGGAAGGCGCTAGCATGTTCATAGGGAGCGATGTGTGCGCCAATCAGCCAAATCTGATTTCCATCCGTCCTGACATAGGCTTCTTGAAGGGATATCTGACCACTTCTAACAGATTTAATTTCAGTGCCTTTCAGGACCAAACCGGCTTCAAACGTTTCAATAATAAAATATTCAAAACGCACTTTTTTATTCGTGGAAACAACTTTGATGTCCATAACACCTGATTTTAACATAGTCCCTAGCCAAAAGAAAATCGTTTTGTTGCATATCAGGTTTAAGCATTGGTTTAAGAAGCTTAAATTGTTTTTTATGGTAAGCTTAAGAGTTGAATTATTCAAACGAGTCGGTTACATTTTCCTTGTTCAGGACTAATTCTGGGGATAAACATGGATATAAAACAAATTTTTGCTACTATCAAACATTGGCTATGGCTGATACTCTTGGGCTTGGTTGTAGGCGGTGGTTTAGGTTACTATCTCAGCATTCGCCAGACGCCTATTTACCAGGCCCAGGCAAGATTCGTGATTTTACCTGCAGCTCAAACTACCTATGATTATTACTCCTATCTCAACAATCAGGAGCTTATCAGCACCTACGCACAATTGCTGACAACAGAGGATTTGCTTTTCCAAGCTTCCGAAGAACTGGGATTCCCTGTTCGCAAAGGTCAGGCAACCGCATCACAAGTGAATGAAACCAAATTTGTTGTTCTCACAGTCAAAGATCCAGACCCCTTCAAAGCGGCCGTGATCGCGAACGGATTAGTTGAAATTATGATTGAGCAGAACGAAAAGTTGCAATCTGTTCAATTTGAAACCGCTGAGAAAAATTTACAAGACAGGGTTAACCAGGCTGACGAGCAAATCCAGATCCTGGAAGGCCAAATCACTCAGTTGTCATCTGAGGTACTTCAAAAGCAAATCGAAACAGTTCAAACTCAGATGAACGATGTTCAACAACAGATCAACAATCTGAGAGCAGACATGGCTCAAATCGATCCGGAATTTGCGACGGAAGTAGATTTGGCACAATTAGCCTCTTACCAGGCAAAAATTGATGAAATCCAACCAATTTTAACCTTATATCAGGAGATTTACACTCAACTGGTGGTGCTGGGACAATCCTCAGGCTCTTCTGATGTTGCGACCACAGACTTGGACCGTTTAAGAACAACCCTGAATTTGTATCAACAAATTTACATTTCCAGTATCAACAATCTCGAAACCCTGAAACTTGCCAAAGCTCAAAGCTCACCTGCTGTCATGCAGGTTGAAACAGCTGTCAAGCCAACAACGCCGATTTCACCAAAACCTGCCCAGGATGCCATGTTGGGCGCGGCTATTGGGTTATTCATTGCGGCTGGAATTGTCTTCCTGATCGAGTTTCTGGACGACACCCTCAAGACCCCTGAAGATATAAAAACAATTCTTGACACTCCAGTGATTGGCTTTATTGGGGAGCTAAAACAAAATCCTAAAAAAAGTGAAGATTCTTTAGGAGTATTTGTAGCAAAAAACCCCAGATCACCAGTCTCAGAAGCGTTTCGAGCGTTGCGCACAAATCTTGAATACTCTTCTGTGGATGTGCCCATAAAAACAGTGCTGGTAACCAGCTCCGGTGAATCAGAAGGTAAGTCTACCGTTGCTGCCAACCTGGCTATTGTTGAAGCTCAAAGTGGCAAAAAAGTGGTCATTGTGGACGCTGATATGCGTCGCCCAAAGGTCCATGTCCAATTTAATAAACCAAACAGAATTGGTTTGAGCGACATCATCACCGGCAAAATGAGCATTGATGATGTAATCAAAACACACGAACAGGTGGAAAATCTTTCGATAATCACTTGCGGAACTTTACCGCCCAACCCTGCAGAACTTCTGGGTAGTGATCGCATGTCTTGGCTAATTGATACGCTTGAAACAACTTTTGATATGGTGATTCTTGACAGTCCTCCAATGATCGTCTCTGACGCCCAGGTTTTGTCGACCAAAGTTGACGGTGTGATCTATGTGGTCATACCTGGCCAAACCCGGGCAGTCAATGCCCTACGTCCTTTGGAAGAATTGCGCAGGGTCGATTCCCGTGTTCTTGGAGTTGTTGCAAACAGAATTCCTAGAAATAGGGATAGTTACTACGGTGGCTACAATTATTATTCGCCTTACAGTAATCACTATTCTTATCACACTGAAAGCATTGCCCCTGACGAGATCTCGTTCAACTCAAAAGAGAAAGCCATTCCTTTGGGGACTGTTTTCAATGACTACAAGAGAAAAAAAGAGAATAACTGATCTAAATTTTCAAACCCTATTTATGCGAAAGAATTGACTTGCCAAAGATTGTGTTTGTTTGTACCAAAAATCAATTCCGGTCTCCCTTGGCTGCTGCCATCTTGCGCAAGGAATTATTGGCTAACAGGTACTCCTCCTTGTGGCAGGTAGATAGTGCTGGGTCCTGGGTTAAGGACATTTCTCCAGCCACACCGGAAGCTATCTTTGAAGCTCAAAAAAGGGATCTTGATCTGTCGGGACATCTTTCCAAGGGGATTGAGGAAATCCCAAGAAGTACAATTGACGCGCTATTTGTGATGGAACTGGGACAAAAAGAGTCGATTTTATTGGAGTATCCAATTTTAAATCATCGGGTATATCTGTTAAGTGAGTTGGTGGGGCTTAAATTCAGTATCCCTGACCCGTATCAATCAAAAGAGTCCTTTAGTACCATAGCCAGCGAGATCGAAGAGCTAATCCGACCTAATCTCAAGAAGATTCTTTCTTTCGCTAATCAAACAAATTCTCGCTGAATCCACAAAAAAATACCATCCTTGGGATGGTATTTTTTAGAAGTGCCCTTGTGGATGATCAGGATTCCTATTTTCGGATTGCCTGTATCACAGTCTCAATCACCAGTTCCTGTTTTTCATCAGTCATCCCGGGGAAGAGCGGCAGGGTAACCTGGCGGTCCGCAACCGCCTCGGTTACTTGCAAGGTTTGCTTTCTGACATCTCTGTAGATTTGAAATTGATGGACTGGTGGGTAATGAAAACTGGTTTGGATGCCAGCTTGCTTTAGCTTTTCTCGAAATTCAGCTTTATTTATTCCTTTTGGCAGAA
>JAQVUC010000159.1 GCA_028699715.1 Anaerolineaceae bacterium
CTGTCAGCCCGATGACCGCGCCAACCACCTATGACGGGACAGCCTTGAAACTGAATTGGACCAGCTCTGAATCCGGAGTGCCTATCAGCTTTTATCAATTGCAGTGGCGGTCAGGGCTTACAACCTGGTCCGCGGACCGATTGATCACTATACCATCCAGCAGTTTGACCACTTGGTTTGTAGGTTCAGCCGGAGTAAATTATAAGTTCAGGATGAGAGCCGTGGACGCGAATTCACAGGTTGAAGCCTGGCCAGCAGATGACGCGGCTGAAGTGACCCTGACCTTCCCGGCAACTTGTACGGGAGATGCTTTTGAGCAGGATGACAGCGCGGTCACGGCCAAAACGATCAACCTGGCGGATGAAAACAGGAGAAATATCTGTGCGACGGGGGATGGGGACTGGTTCAAAGTCACTCCCGGTGGTTACGACACACTGAAACTAAAAGTCACTTCCCTGGGAGGGGGAGCGGCAGTCAAAGTCTCGGTATACGCGCCTGATGGTCAGACGCTTTTAGGCTCTGCCAGCTCTCCGCAAGTGGCTTCGGGCGTCAGCTTGTGGGTTCATGTGGGCGACCTGGCTTATGTGCAGGTTAAAGCGGAAGCCGCTTTCCCCAATCTATCAGGCACAGCTGTAACTTATGCTTTGACAGCAATAGGCGGCTACACTAATTTTGTACCAATGATCTTTTCAGATTAAATCAGGCTTTTTGAAAAACCAGAACCACCCAATCCTGATCGGTCAGCGTGTCGATCAGAGTGAGCCCGGCTGTTTGCGCGGCCTGGATGACATCATCCGCTTGTGTGTTCAGGATGCCTCCCAAAATCAGGATGCCAGAATTTGAAACTGTTTCAGCCAGTCCGGTTGCAAGCATCATGATTAAAATGTGGGCCAGGATGTTGGCTAAAACCACCGGTGCTTGCTTCAGCTCGTCATCGCGCTCGAGGATGTCCGTATGCGTTCCATCCTCAAAGAGAATGCGGCCTTCCATGGCGTTCAAACCAGCGTTACGCTGGCAGGATGGGATGGCGATGGGATCATAATCCACTCCCAAGACCATGTCCGCTCCCAGCCGGACGGCGGCAATGGAGAGAATCCCGCTCCCGCAGCCGATATCGAGCACGTTTTTGCCCTGGCAGCCGTGTTTTTCCAAAGCGATCAAGCAAAGTTGGGTGGAGGGGTGGGTGCCCGTTCCAAAAGCCATATCCGGAGAAATGATAATGGGAAGTCTGTCCCCGGCTAATTCCTGGTCAACCCAGGCTGGTAAAACGATCAGGTTTTGACCAAGTTTGAGTGGTTGGTAGCGCACTTTCCAGGCTTCCATCCAATCCTGGTCGGCGATGATCTGGTATTGAATCGGCGAAAGTGCTGCAATTTGACCCAAATGCCAGACTGCTTCGTCCAGTTGGCGGCGGTTCTGTTCAATCTTTTCATCCACAGGCAGGTAGGCCACAACTTGCATCTCACCCGTGGGAGATTCTTCGTAATTTTCAGTGTCAAAGCTGGTGACGCTGTGGAGCAAAACGCCGTTGGGAGCATAGCGGGAAAAAACTTCGGCAACGGCCTCTGCCAGTTCCCCAGAGCAAGTGAGCGAAGCCTCCAACCAGGTTTCGGGATTATCCACTGAAAGCGTCCTTGAGCTTATCAAAGAAACTGCGTTCCTGGATCTTGATCTCGGTGCCCATGGTTTTGCCCAGGGCTGTCAGCAGTTCTTCCTGTTGCTTGTTCAGACCGGTGGGGATCTGGACGTTTACCGTGACCAATTGGTTGCCCCTTTCGGTCCTGTTGAGGATCGGCACGCCTTTATCCTTGAGCCTGAAAACGCGTCCGGGTTGGGTACCGGGTGGAATGCGAAGTTTGACATCGCCATCGATGCTGGGGATGGTGATCTCGTCTCCCAAGGCGGCTTGCGCCATGTTGATGTCCAGGTCCAGGAGGATATCGTTGCCATTCCTGCGGAAAAAGCGATGGGGGGCGACGTCAAGTTCGATGTAAAAATTGCCGTTTGGTCCGCCATTGGCTCCGGGTTGACCTTCGCCAACCATGCGGATCTGGTTGCCATCGTCCACACCGGCTGGAATGGTGACCTTCTTTGTGCTTGTTTTCTGTTCAAGCCCGGTTCCACGGCAATTTCGGCAGGGATCTTCGACGATTTTGCCTCTACCACCGCAGGTCGGGCAGGTTACAACCTGCACCATCGAACCCAGGAAGGTCTGATGAACCTGGCGGATCTCACCCTGACCTTTACAAGTCTGGCAGGTCACCGGCTGGGTGCCAGGGGCTGCGCCGCTACCCTCACAAACTGAACAGCGTTCTTTGCGAGTGATCTCAACTTCTTTTTCGGTCCCAAAAACAGCTTCTTCGAAGGTCAGTTTTAATTGAGTGCTGATGTCAGCCCCTCTGCGGGGAGCGTTTTGACGACGGCGGGCGCTGCCTGTGCCAGTAAAACCACCCATGCCCCCAAAGCCGAATAAGGATTCAAACAGGTCGGAAAGATCCATGTTGGAGTAATCCGGCATGCCTTGAGTGTTGACACCAGAAAAGCCAAAGCGATCATAGGCGGCACGTTTATCCGTATCGCTCAATACGCCGTAGGCTTCGTTGATCTCTTTAAACTTCTCTTCGGCGTCATGCGACTTATTTACATCGGGATGAAATTGCCGGGCTAATTCTCTGAAAGCCTTTTTGATATCATCCTGGCTGGCGCTGTGGGGGAGGCCCAGCACCTCGTAGTAGTCTCTTTTTTCTGCCATAGCGCTTCTTTTCGTCTTACTTGTGGTTACACCTGGCGCATCAGAAAGTGCGCCAGGTGTGTAATTCTACCGGTTTATTTCGGGCTTATTCAGCTTGTGTAAATTCACCATCAACAATGTCAGGGTCCTCAGCCGTCGTGGTTTCTTCTTCCGCACCAGACTCAGTTTCTTGAGGCTGTTCGGGGGTCTGGCTATAAGCTGCCTGACCAACTTCCTGCAATACTTTCATCAATTCTTCCACAGAGGCATTGATGGCTGCTGTGTCATCCTGATCTTTGACAGAACGGACTTTGGCTACAGCGTCTTCCACCTTGCTTTTAATGTCAGCAGGAACTTTTTCACCTAAATCCTTCAGCGTTTTCTCGGCGCTGTAGACGGCGTTATCAGCCGTGTTGCGGGCTTCAATCAAATCCCGGTGTTTCTGATCTTCTTCAGCATGCGCTTCGGCATCCCGACGCATTTTTTCAACTTCTTCATCACTTAAACCCGAAGAGGCGGTGATGGTGATGTTTTGCTGGCGGTTGGTGGCTTTATCCTTGGCCGTCACTTCCAGAATGCCGTTGGCATTAATGTCAAAAATCACTTCGATCTGGGGGACACCGCGGGGGGCTGGCGGGATCCCGTCCAGGGAGAATTTGCCCAGAGATTTGTTATCCATGGCCATGGTGCGTTCGCCCTGCAAGACATGGATTTCAACCTGGGTTTGACTGTCTGAAGCAGTCGAAAAGACCTGGCTTTCGCGGGTTGGGATGGTTGTGTTGCGTTTGATCAGGGGTGTGGCAATTCCGCCCAAAGTCTCAATGGAAAGTGTGAGCGGGGTCACATCCAGCAGCAGAATGTCCTTGACATCGCCGCCCAATACGCCTGCCTGGATGGCAGCGCCGATGGCAACCACCTCATCCGGGTTGACACCTTTGTGCAGTTCTTTGTTGAAGAACTGGCGCACGGCATCTTGGACAGCCGGCATACGCGTCATTCCACCAACCATGACAACTTCATCAATGTCGCCTGTTTTCAAGCCGGCATCGTCCAAGGCCTGTTGAACAGGTTTCAAAGAGCGCTGGATCAAATCACCAGTCAATTGCTCAAGTTTGGAGCGGGTCAGGGTCGTGACCAAATGTTTGGGACCGGAAGCGTCGGCTGTGATATAAGGCAGGTTG
>JAQVUC010000160.1 GCA_028699715.1 Anaerolineaceae bacterium
ATACTGATTCCCCGACCATTCTTGAGGGGCTGAGCCGGGATTACCCTCAGGTCAAAACTTTATTGCGACCGCAAGAACTGCGGGCGGATACCATCCCCACCAATGAAATTTTGGTTTATGACACCAGCCGGGTGCCGGCTGACCTCTACCTGCAGACCCACTCCACCAACCCCCTGTTGAAACCTGAAACCATCTCGAAAGCCATCCAAAAGTTACGCGAGGTCTATCCAGAGTACGATTCCCTCTTCAGCGTCACGCGTTTGCAGACTCGTTTATGGGATGAATTAGGCCGGGCCGTCAACCACAACCCTGCCGTTTTGCTGCGCACGCAGGATCTTCCGCCCATTTATGAGGAAAACTCCTGTCTCTACCTGTTTACCAGAGAAACGCTCATCTCCAGCCGTAATCGCCTGGGAGAGCGGCCGTTGATGTTCGAGATGGACGCGCGCGAAGCAACCGATATTGACGAAGAACTTGACTTCCTTATCGCTGAAACTTTAATGCAAAAACAAAACTAAGCGAGGTATTATGAGAACTGTTCTGATCACCGCACCTTACATTATCCCCTTCATGGATCGTTTTACCCCCATTCTGGAGTCTTTTGGTTTGAATGTAATCATTCCAGAAGTAGACGAACGATTTGAAGTTGCCGGATTGCTGGAATTTGCTGGTCAATATGAAGGCACAATCTGCGGCGATGATCGTTATACCGCCGAAGTGATCGCTGCTAATGCTGAGACCCTAAAAGTGATTTCAAAGTGGGGTACCGGAGTGGATGCGATTGATGCTGAGGCGGCAGAAAAGTATGGCATTATGGTTGGTCGCACCCCCAACGCCTTCACCGTGCCTGTTTCTGAAAGCGTACTGGGCTGTATGCTTAGCTTTGCTCGTAATATCCCTTGGATGGATGGCGCGATGAAGGCAGGTCAATGGAAGAAAATTTCCGGTCACACGCTAATGGAATCAACTTTAGGCGTGGTTGGCGTTGGCAATATCGGTAAGGCAGTTATTCGACGTGCCCGGGCTTTCGGGATGAAAATAATAGCAAATGACATCATCGAAATTGAACCAGATTTCATCATTGAGCAAGGAATTGAGATGACCAGTTTGCAAGATCTGCTGGAGCGAGCAGATTACATCAGTCTAAATGTTTCGCTGAACCCCACTTCTTACCATTTGATCGATGCCGAAGCGCTGGCGCATGTGAAGCCAACCGCTGTCTTGATCAACAGTTGCCGCGGACCTGTTGTGCACGAACCGGCTTTGATCGCCGCCTTACAGGAAGGTCGCTTGAGAGGCGCGGCGCTGGATGTGTTTGAAGATGAGCCTTTACCGGCTGATAGCCCGCTGACAAAGATGGACAACGTCTTGCTCTCTCCCCATAATACCAACAGCAGCTCTTTCTTCTGGGAACGCATCCACTAGAACTCCATTCGCAACCTCTTGATCGGTCTGGACATCCCGGTTGGGGACATCGATAGCCTTAAGGCGATGGAAAAAAGCGCTTAGTTGGACGAAGTCAAGCAAAAAAACATGTCAGAATACGAAAGTCGAGAAATAATATGGCTGAGAAAAAGAAAACAGTATTGATTACGGGCGCTGCCGGTGGTGTCGGGCGGGCAACAGTGGCTTACTTTGCCAAGCGTGGCTTCCAGGTGATCGGTGTTGACCGTTTACCAGGTTATGAAAGCTTCCCCCAAGATGGGTTGTATATTCAGGCGGACATTTCTGTTCCCGAAAACCTTGAAATGATTTTTGAAAAAGCCAACCAGTTTTCGGAAACTTTGGACGTTCTGGTCAATAACGCCGCTTTTCAAGTCACCAAGCCTTTGATCGAAACCAGCGTGGAAGAGTGGGATGCGGTCATGGGCTCCAATTTGCGTTCTGTGTTTCTAGGTGTCAAGCTGGCCTACCCCATGCTGAAAGCCGAGGGGGGCGGGGCGATCGTTAACGTCTCCTCGGTCCATGCCGTTGCTACTTCTGCTAACATTGCCGCCTATGCTGCAAGCAAGGGTGGACTGCTGGCGCTGACCAGAGCCATGGCGATCGAATTCGCGCCGGATAACATCCGCGTGAACGCCGTGCTCCCCGGAGCTGTTGACACCCCCATGCTGCGGGCAGGTTTTCACCGCGGCAGACCGGGCGAGCCTTCTGAAGAAGCGCAATTGGCCGCCTTGGCAGCCAAAACTGTCAACGGTCGCGTGGCCAACCCTGAAGAAATCGCCTCTGTGATCTATTTTTTGGCTGATCCAAGTGCCTCAAGCTTCATCACCGGTCAGGGTTTATTGGCTGATGGCGGCGCCACCTGCCGTCTCAGCACAGAATAGAAAAATTCTATGTCCACGATAAACGATAGATTCATGAACCTCGCCCGCAGAGCTTACGACGGTTTGCGCCGTTTACCGGAGCTACCCGCGGCAACCCTGCACCCCTGGCGCAGGGAGTCGCGCCGCAGATTGGCAGCTCTCAAAGACAGCCACAAAGGTGAACGTTGCTTTGTCATCGGCAACGGTCCTTCCTTGAAACAGACCGATCTGAGCAAGTTGAAAAACGATTTCACCATTGGGATGAACCGCATTTTCCTGGCAGCTGAGGAGTTGGGTTTTCTGCCCGACATCCTGGTTTGCGTCAACGACCTGGTTGTAGAGCAGTCAGTTGCGGAATTTCAGGACCTGCAGATGCCCAAGTTTTTCTCCTGGAGGGCGCGCAAGTGGTTGGGCATGGATCCCTGGTCCCATTTTATTTACACAACCTACACTTCACCCAAATTTGCTACTGATGTGAGCGGCCGGGTCTGGGAGGGAGCCACGGTCACCAATGTCTGCCTGCAGTTGGCTTACCACATGGGTTTCTCTGAGGTGATTTTGATCGGTGTTGACCATAGTTTTGCCACTAAAGGCACCCCAAACACCACCATCCAGTCCCAGGGGGACGACCCCAACCATTTTTCGGCTTCTTACTTTGGCAAAGGTTTCCGCTGGCAGTTGCCGGATTTGGAAACTTCTGAAATGGGCTACCGCATGGCGCGCAAGGCTTATGAGCAATCCGGGCGAAAAATCCTCGATGCAACCGTAGGTGGTAAGCTTGATATCTTCGAAAAGGTCGACTACAACAGTTTATTTGAGTAGCAAGTGACCGCTTGTGCCGCCTGTGCCCACCGTGAAACGGATGGGTAGTCTCCTGACCGGGAACATATCCTCACTGTAGGTGTCCAGTGAGATCTGCCACTACGACGTAAACTGACCTGCCGCTAAGCGTTATTGGCATTACCCTAAATCCCGAACCTCAACTTCAACTATAATTCAAGCATGCATTCAAACCCACTGGTCTCCATCATCACCCCCTCCTATAACCAGGCTGATTACCTCGAGCAAACCATGCTTTCGGTCCTGGAGCAGGACTATGCGCGCATTGAGTACTGGGTCATTGATGGCGGCTCTGATGACGGAAGCCAGGAAATCATCCAAAGTTATGCTGACCGGCTGGCGGGTTGGGTCTCTGAAAAAGACAGCGGCCAGGCGCATGGGGTCAATAAGGGATTTGCCAAAGCCACCGGGGAGATCATTGGCTGGCTGAACTCGGATGATTTGTATTATCCTGGCGCAATCCGGGCTGCGGTTGAAGCTTTCAAGCAGCACCCCCAGGCCTCTTTTGTGTTCAGTGATGTTGAATCCATCGATGAAAACGGGCAGGCTTTTCACCTCATGCGCTATGGGGATTGGAAATTGCCGGAGCTGATGAGCTTCCATATCATCGGACAGCCCGGCGTGTTCTTGCGCCGGGAGGTGCTTGAGCAGGCTGGTTATCTGGATTTATCTTATAACTACCTGCTGGACGTGCAGCTGTGGATCCGGATGGCTGCCATAGCCGAACCATTTTATGTTCCTGGAGCGGTTTGGG
>JAQVUC010000161.1 GCA_028699715.1 Anaerolineaceae bacterium
GGGAATTTGGCAGGATCTATTTGAATATGGAGAATACTTAGGCTATTATTGACAGAAAGGACCCGTGGCTATTTTACAGAAAATCTGACACGTAATCATGGTAATTGTCTGCGTCAGATAAATTTGGCTATCCTTTTACTATTAATTGTCAATTATTATAGTATTGTATAATCAGACTTATACAAATGGAAACCGAATGACTGCGATAAACGACTTGCCAGATGAGCCAAAATACCCGGTAAAAAGAGTCAGCGACCTGACCGGAATTCTTCCTGTGACCTTGCGCGCCTGGGAAAGGCGCTACGGCATTCTAAAGCCAGGTCGGGATGATAACCAATATCGACTTTACTCTGATAGGGATCTGGCTATTTTGAGGTGGCTGATAAATAAAAAGAATAGCGGTGTTTCAATCAGCACCGCTGCTGCGAACTTGCAAGATATGATAGCCCAAAACAATTGGCCGGAAATTATTCCGTTTGGGATCGCTCAAACTAAAACCAGCAGCTCAGTGCCGCCACAGCGCTACGCCGATGAACTTTTTGCATTATTAAAAAAGCACAATGAAGTCGACGCAGCCAGACTTTTTGAGGACGTAATCTCCAAATTTGACCTTGAAACGCTAATCGAAAAAATCATCACACCCACCTTGATCTTTGTGGGTGAAGCCTGGTTTAGAGGGGAGCTGATGATCAGTACGGAGCACTTTGCGACGGCTTTCGTGCTAAGCAGGTTGAACAATCTCTACATCTCCCTGCCGATTGTCAGCAAAGGGCCTGCTATTCTGATTGGTGGCGCCCCTACTGAAGAACATGAGATGGGCGCATTGATGATGGCTGTACTGATGAGAAACCGAGGTTTCAAGGTGGAGTTCTTGGGGGCTGACCTGCATTTGGATGATCTGGTGGACTATGCCCGGGAGACCCTGCCAGCACTGGTGGTACTCACGGCCAGCACAAACCGGGTTGCCATGGAACTGTCGAGGGCGCAAGCAAAGCTCAACACTATTTCCCCTGCTCCAATTTTCTGCTATGCCGGTTTTGCCTTTGATTATGACCCTGATCTGGTTAGTAAAATCCCAGGCATCTATCTTGGAAATTCAATGGTCAAAGCCCTGGAACAAATAAAGCAGCTATTGAGCGATAAATAATAAAGTTTTATCTGCTGGCAACAGCACAGCCACCAATAGTTTAGGTGGCTTTTTGTTTGGTCTGTCTTGTGCGCTTAACCGCCATAAGGTTTAAATAAGAAAGAGTTGGCAATTATTTGCCAACTCTTTTTGTAAATCAATCGCTATGTTTACTGTGGAGGCAGAAGCACAGAGTCGATCACGTGGATGACGCCGTTGGAGGCTTCAACATCGGTGATGATGACTTCGACGGTATCGTTCAGATAGACTTTGCCATCTTCAACTTTGATTGAGACAGCTTCGCCCAGGACGGTATCGGCACTGGTCAGAGTGACTACATCTGCGGCCATAACTTTACCGGAAACAACATGGTAAAGCAGAATCGACTTCAACTGTTCGAGATTCTCAGGCAGCAGCAGTGATTCTACGGTACCTTCGGGCAGTTTTGCGAAGGCGTCATCGGTTGGGGCAAAAACCGTAAAGGGGCCTTCACCTTTGAGGGTGTCGACCAGGTCGGCAGCGCCCAGGGCGGCGGCAAGGGTTGTGAAGCGGCCATCGGCCACAGCGGTGTCAACAATGTCAGACAACTTGGCAGGAGGCAGAAGCACGGAGTCGATCACGTGGATGACGCCGTTTGAAGCTTCAACATCGGTGATGATAACTTCGACAGTATCGTTCAAATAGACCTTGCCATCTTCGACTTTGATGGTGACAGCTTCGCCCAGGACGGTATCGGCACTGGTCAGAGTGACTACATCTGCAGCCATAACTTTACCGGAAACAACATGGTAGAGTAGGATGGATTTGAGCTGTTCCAGATTCTCAGGCAGCAGCAGTGATTCTACGGTACCTTCGGGCAATTTCGCGAAAGCTTCATCGGTTGGTGCAAAGACTGTGAAGGGGCCTTCACCTTTGAGGGTGTCCACCAGGTCGGCGGCGCCCAGGGCAGCGGCAAGGGTTGTGAAGCGGCCATCAGCCACAGCGGTGTCGACGATGTCAGACAACTTGGCAGGGGGCAGCAGGACGGAGTCGATTACGTGGATGACGCCGTTGGAGGCTTCAACATCGGTGATGATGACTTCGACGGTATCGTTCAGATAGACTTTGCCATCTTCGACCTTGATGGTGACAGCTTCGCCTGAAACGGTATCGGCACTGGTCAGAATGACTACATCTGCGGCCATAACTTTACCGGAAACAACATGGTAGAGCAGGATGGATTTGAGCTGTTCGAGGTTCTCGGGCAGCAGCAAGGATTCTACGGTACCTTCGGGCAGTTTCGCGAAAGCGTCATCGGTTGGGGCAAAGACTGTGAAGGGACCTTCGCCTTTGAGCGTGTCGACCAGGTCGGCGGCGCCCAGGGCAGCGGCAAGGGTTGTGAAGCGGCCATCGGCCACAGCGGTGTCGACGATGTCAGACAACTCAGGTTCAGGGATGGCGGTAGGTTCGGGCAGAACAGTAGGTTCAACGGTTGGAATCGGCGTGGGCTGGGGGGCACAAGCTGCAAGAGCGATAATCGCTACGAGTAAGACAGAAAGTAAGCTAAAGGGTTTCATTTTTTTCTCCTATTTATTTTGTAAAATGATTTGTACAACTTATGGTCAAATAATAGCAGTCAACATCTCAACGTACAAAAGAATGTACAATGTTATTTGACAAATTCAAAAAAATTTTTTCATCATTCGAAAAATATATAGATAAAGAGGGCGGTTTACAATTTTGACGGTTAGAAATAAGGTTCGATCAAGAAAAACACTTTAGTTGTGTGTGAAAACCAGGCTTTACGAAGCAAAATCGGAAGGATAAGACGACTGATTGAGCGATGTTGGTCCCATGTGACCAATCGAATTGTTGATGGTTTTTAAAAATTTATAGTGGTTTGTACAAAGTGATCAACTTTCCGTTCAGGTTTGGCTCAAAAGCTAACAAGTTTTTGAATAATATGCAGGCTAAATTTACGCTAATTTTTTTCAGGCTGCTAAGCTGATGATCAACAACTGTATAATTAAAAGAAGACAGATTGAATAACTAGAGTTGGAGGGAGAGATGGCAATCAAGCACTATTCGCGCTTCCACATCTTTGTGCAAAAGCTGGTCGCTACACCCGCGGGATCGAAAACAATTTCAGGTTTTTGGCATCGCCTTGACCGGGCTTTTCTAAGGCTAAGCAAAGGCCGAACCTCCCTGACCGAGATTTTTGCGGGTTTGCCCATGATCCTTTTAACCAGCACTGGTGCCCGTAGCGGATTGGCCCGCACCTTGCCTGTCGCGTGTTATCGCGATCCAGAAAAACCTGAGATCATCGCGGTGGCAGCGGCCAATTGGGGCAGAGAAAAGATGCCGTCCTGGTACTACAACCTTAGGGCAACCCCGCGCGCAAGCGTGTTAGTGGATGGCAAACAAAAGGTCTACAGTGTGCGTGAGGCGCAGGCTGAGGAATATGAGCACTACTGGAAATTGGCCGAAGCGACTTACCTCGGCATGAGTAAATACAGGCAGCGGGTGGGGGAAAGGCGCATCCCGATCATGATCTTGAGCGAAGAGAACCAATAGTTCACAGAGATGGTTCCATTTCCTTATTAAATACACACGAGCAAAATTAAAGGAAGAATCAAAGTTTCTCCCAGAATTATTACCAAATCAAAAGCGCTTTGTCCGCAGTAACTGGGCATTGATAGCCACAATGATTGTGCTTAGTGACATAAGAATAGCACCCACTGCCGGAGAGAGTAAGATGCCCCATGGTGCCAGGATGCCTGCCGCCAGGGGAATG
>JAQVUC010000162.1 GCA_028699715.1 Anaerolineaceae bacterium
AACCTTTGTAACCTTTCTCGATAAAGGTCAGCAGGCTATACGGACCATCCAAAAAAACCTGGAAACCACCCGTTATACGGAGCAGGCTGAGGTAATCCGCACAGACGCGTTTACCTACCTGGCTTCTCCCGGTAAGCTGGGCTTTGACCTGATTTATGTTGCCCCACCTCAGTACAAACAACTGTGGCAAAAAGCTTTGGGGTTGATTGATAAAATGCCAGACTTGCTCAGCGATAATGGACAGATCATTGTTCAAATCAATCCGCTAGAGTGGGAAGAACTGAAATTAGAACACTTCGAAGTGTTTGATACAAGAAAATACGGGGATACTTTATTGGTTTTTTACGAAAAATCAGCGTGAAAAACGCATGACCAGTTGATTATCAGCATCGTAAGAATAAAAGCCCCAAAAGGGCTTTTCTTTGCTTCTATGACGCATTGCCATGGGAAGCAGGGTATATAAATCTTCGACCAAGTTAAGTTTCAAGGCTTGATACTGCGTAAACCATTCCAAACGCCCTTCTTCGGATTGTTTGAGTTCACCGCTTAAGCTTTTGGCCTTGAAAACAAAGAAAATGATCCCAGGTTTTTCAGCCGTTTCAACGATGATTTGTGCCACAGAAATCAGCTTCTCAGCCTTGAGACCTGTTTCTTCCTGCAATTCCCGCCTGGCTGCTTCCAAAACACCTTCACCCTCTTCAACATGACCGCCGGGACCGTTCCAGAGGTTGGCCCAAATTTTTTTGTTGCTTGCGCCCTCAAGCAGCAAAACATGCCCTTTATCATCCACGGGGAAGATCAGGACGCGTGGAATCAAGGTGTATCTGTCTTTTTGGATGACCTGGTTTTCTATACCCATCTGATTGACCAAGCCCAGGCGTTGTAGCGCCTGGGCTCAAAATTTCTGTTAGTGCAGGAACATCGGAAGCCCAAGCACTTCACCCACCTTGGGTCTATATCTCTCGATGTCGTAGTATTTGTCAACATCAACGTGACGTTTACCACTGATGACAGTTTCCAGCGGAACGGTGATATATCTCCCGTCGTCAATACCCACCAACTTGCCATGTTCTCCTCTTTGTGTCATCTGCAAAGCCATGAGCCCAAAGTTCATTGAGACCATCCGGTCCAATATGTCAGCCGGACCGCTTCGCACCAAATAGCCTAACTGTTGGTACATGGTGTTGTAGCCAGAGATAGCTTTAATTTGCTCCGATAACATTTCTCCCACGCCGCCTAATTTGCGATGACCGTAGGCATCAGGCTCGCCGGTTTCAATGATCTGACCTCCGATAGGAATCGCTCCTTCAGAGATTACGACCATGGAATAATGGGAAGGACTACGCCTTTTATCCTCAGCAAGCATATTAACCAGTTTTTCAACATCAAAGGGTACTTCACAAATAATGGTTCGCTCAACGTGAGAAAGATAGCCGGTGATCAGGGCTGTTTCACCTGAATTGCGACCGAAAAGTTCCACAATACCAATGCGTTCATGCGAACCAACAGAACTGCGGAAATTTGTGATCAGGTTGACACCACGGGTAATAGCGGTTGAAAAACCGATGCAGTAATCCGTCCCCAGGACATCGTTATCCATGGTCTTGGGAATGGCT
Organism: Anaerolineaceae bacterium; assembly: GCA_028699715.1. Lineage (GTDB taxonomy): Bacteria > Chloroflexota > Anaerolineae > Anaerolineales > Anaerolineaceae > Mesolinea. Next base: position 1,617 of record JAQVUC010000162.1, read on the forward strand.
ACGATCGGAAAACCTTCCTTATCCAAGCGGGCGGAGTAACTCAGCGTATCATCGCCACCAATGGTGATCAAGGAATCAAGCTTGAGGTGATCCAGGACCCGTTTTACGTGATCTGTATAATCCTTGACGCCCGTTTCAGGATCGATAACTTTGCCTTCACTACTATTCAACAGAAATTCAGGTGTATCCTGAACGCGGACTTTTGAAGGATTTGTGCGGGATGTGTGCAAAAATGTACCTCCAACGCGGTCAACCTTGCGGACCATGTCCGGAACCAAATTTCTGATGTATGTTTCGTGGGTCGAATAATCATTGAGATCATAGGCCAGTAAGCCTAACCAACCTCTGCGGATACCAATAATTTCAATATCCTCATCCACACTTTGCAAAACAACAGACTTGATTGCGATGCTTAATCCCGGGACATCCCCTCCACCCGTTAATATTCCAATTCTCTTCTTAGCCATAATTCTCCTAAAAACAATTAATTTTTTAACTCGACCAGAGCCTTTGGGCTTGCTGTAGCCCACCATCGGAACCACTGTAGACCAATAAAAACAAGAAATGGTACCAAAATTAAGATAGCAGCATGCTCTCTCGGAAACTTTTCAAGTGGGTCAAGCACCAAGCGCCAGGAAAAAATACCGACGGAAAGAAAACTAACCCAGTGGATGATTTTACCAGAAAGAGGCCATTTTTCACATAAATATTTCATGACAGTAAATAGCGCGGGCAAAACCAACAAAAAGGCAGATCCTTCTGAGAACAAATTAAAGAAGTAGCTCAAGGTCAGCGTAAGCATCAGTTTCCATTGGATCGTTCTCTCGTTTTTCCCACTTAGTCCGTACCACTCAACCAGCAACATGATGAAGCTTGCCAGGTGCAGCCCGATTGAAATTTGGTTGCTAGCTCCCGGAAAACTCCTTGAAAATCCCATCCAGGGAGTATCCAGCCAGGTTAAGTCTGGATTCAACTGAATAATGTTTGCGAACCAATCCGGGATCCAACCAGGAAATAGGATCAGCGTAATCACCAGCAAAAAGGCAAGACCGATCAGAAACAGTTTCAAAAGTGAAGAATCTCTTTTGCCGCCCAAATAAATCATCAGAAAAACAGTGATAAACAAAGCTATCGGGTTCATCCAAAATGCCAGGAGCAGGAAAAAACCTGCTTGATTTCCCTGCATCTCGAAGGCAAGTTTGATAGCCAATAGGGTAAACATGACGAAAACAGGAGCCATGCTGGCGCTTAAGCCAGCCCGGACAAATGGATAAAACAAAGCACCCAACAAGCTAGCTAAGACGATTTCAACCGGTCGCATTTTCAAACCTGAAAGGTGAATAGCCAAATAAATTGAAACCACAACGCTTAATTGTGATAGTGTCATCCAAATTGCTTTGGCGATTCCATAAGGAACAAAGCTGATTGGAATAAAAAAGAAAACGTACCAGGCAGGATCTAAAAACTGATCTAAATTTCTCTCATCAGGGCGATCTCCGGTTGAATCTAACAACTCAATGGTCGCCAAATGCGTTTCTTCACTATAAGGAGACCAACCTTCTTTCATCCAGGAACTGGCTGCTGTCCACCTTGAAGCGAAGTGGTCTTCCAAATCTGTTGCTTGATCGATCCTGACATTTAAAAAGGTCATTCCGACCATGAATAGAATGATCAGAAAAGGTACCCAATAATTGGCTGTTTTTCGTAAAAACAAGTTATCCTCAATAAATCAATAAAAACGTTTCATCAATTATAGACAAAATCAAGAAGCTGAAAAAACGCATATAAGCAAATCTGGGCTTATTATTGTCAAATTCTCTATGGCTACGCGCATTTTGCTGGCATTATGACATCAATTCCCAAGAATGCTTGAAATTCGATCAAAAATATTGTACTCTATTGAAATGCGAATAACGACAAAACGAAAAGGCGAAATACTACATGGCACGACTTAACAATACAACAGTTCCAAAAGAAGAATCCCAATCCAACGCAATCTTAAGACTCCTAGAATTTGGCAAAAAGAAAACTTTTGTCACCTACGACGATATCCTGCGTTTCTTCCCGGAAGCAGAACAGGATCTGGACTCTTTGGAGGAGGCTTACAACGCCCTGCTAAACGCAGGTATCAACTATACGGAAGAAGCCCCTAACCAGGAAGAACCGGATGAGGAAGAACTAAATGAAACCCTGAAGGAAGAAGAAACCCTTCCAAGGGACGACCTGGCAAACATCGATACGGATGACACGATCGGGCTTTACCTCAAGGAGGTCAGCCGTGT
>JAQVUC010000163.1 GCA_028699715.1 Anaerolineaceae bacterium
GGTCGTCCTGGTTGCGGACCCGGTGCACTCATACCAGGCGAAAAAGCACGGGACTTCAAAGGCATTATGTCTCAACTGATTCGCTATATGGGCAAGCACAAGTGGATGATTGTGTTTACCATGCTGCTTGCAGCTGGTTCCACTGTTTTCTCCATCTTTGGTCCCCGAACCTTAGGCCAGGCAACCACTGAGCTTTACCAGGGAGTGATGCGCATTGTTCAGAATGACCCCTTGGGTGTGGATTTTGCCCGTATCAATCAAATCCTGATGAATGTTTTGTTCCTTTATGGCATTTCAACTGTTTTAGGGCTGATTCAAGGCTATGTGCTGACCAATATTTCCGCCCAAATCACCTATCAGCTGCGCAAAGAGCTTTCTGAAAAGCTGAACCGCCTTCCCTTGAGCTTTTTTGATCGAACAACTCAAGGTGAGGTACTATCCCGGGTAACAAATGACGTTGACACCATCAACCAAACCCTGAATCAAAGCCTTTCACAAATTATCACTTCAGTGACTCGTGTGGTGGGTGTCTTGATCATGATGCTCAGCATCAACTGGTTGATGACCCTGATCGGACTGGCCATGGTGCCGATATCGATGATCTTTATCCGGGCAGTCGTCAAAAAATCCCAGGGATACTATAGGCAGCAGCAGGAATATCTCGGACACATCAACGGGCATGTTGAAGAAATGTATGGCGGTCACGTCGTTCTTAAAGCTTTCAACGGTGAAGAGGCAAGCATTGAGCGCTTTGAACAGCTCAACGATACCCTCTTTGACAGCGCTTGGCGCTCCCAGTTTATGACTGCCGTGATCATGCCCAGTATGCGTTTGCTAAGCAATATGGGATATATCGCAGTTGCAATGCTGGGCGGGCACCTGGTTATTCAGGGACAACTGAATGTAGGCGAAATTCAAGCCTTTATTCAGTATTTACGCTCCTTCCAGGACCCCTTGCTCCAAATTGCAAACATTACCAATATTTTGCAGCAAACCGCCGCTGCCGCCGAACGTGTTTTTGAATTTTTGAATGAGAAGGAAGTCGCGCCAGATACAGAAAATCCAGTCCAACTGAACAGCGTCAAAGGCGCGGTTGAGTTCAAAAATGTTCACTTTGGATATGATCCAAACGAGCCAATCATTAACGATTTTTCGATCAAGGTGGAGCCTGGACAGCAAATTGCCATCGTCGGACCAACTGGTGCCGGCAAGACCACCCTGGTCAAGCTGTTGATGCGCTTTTATGATGTTGACAGCGGTGAGATCTTGGTGGATGGCGTAAACATCAAGGATCTGACCAGGCAGGAACTGCGCAGCAAGTTTGCCATGGTTTTGCAGGACACCTGGCTATTCAACGGCACGATCTGTGAGAACATTCGTTACGGTCGCCAGGACGCTACAGACGAAGAAGTTGTGCAGGCTGCTGACATGGCCTACGCCGATCACTTCACGCGCACGCTGCCTGGTGGTTATGAAATGGTCCTCAATGAAGAAGGCACCAACGTCTCAGCTGGTCAGAAACAGCTGCTCACCATTGCCCGCGCCGTTTTGGCCGATCCTTATATTCTGATTTTGGATGAAGCCACAAGCTCGGTCGATACCCGAACGGAAAGATTGATCCAAAAAGGCATGGATAAGCTAATGAAAGGACGAACCTCTTTTGTAATCGCCCACCGCTTGTCAACCATCCGAAACGCGGACAGGATCCTGGTGCTAAAAGATGGAGATATCATTGAACAGGGTAACCACGAAAGCCTGCTTGAAGCCAACGGTTTCTACGCCGATCTTTACAACAGCCAATTCGTAAGCCAGGCTGGCTGATTGCTAAATTACTGAATAATTAACACATGAAAAAAGAGGGCAAAAGCCCTCTTTTTTAGTAGTTTGATTTTTTCGTAGGCTGGATTGTGTAGTTCAATCCGGCATTCGCTTGATTTTTTTCGTAGGCTGGATTGTGTACCTGCCTTGTATCCTTTTTACCCTTCTTGCTGCAATTCCTCTTCTACGATGCGGATACCGCTGCTGGCACCAATGCGATTCGCACCAGCTTCGACCATCCTGAGGGCATCTTCATAGGTCCGGATCCCACCAGAAGCCTTGACGCCCATCTCTTTTCCAACCACGCTGCGCATAAGGGCGATATCCTCAACAGTTGCTCCACCGCTTGAAAAACCAGTTGAAGTCTTCACAAAATCAGCTCCAGCCTCTTTAGCGATCAGGCAGGCCGTGATTTTTTCTTCGTCTGTCAAAAGGCAGGTTTCAAGAATGACCTTGACGATTGCCTGGCGTTTGTGCGCTTCCAGCACCACTTCGCGGATATCTCTCGCGACCGTGACCAGGTTGCCCGATTTTAGCTCACCTATGTTCAAAACCATATCAATCTCAACCGCCCCATCCTTGATCGCGCGCTTGGTCTCATAGACTTTAGCTTTGGTGGACATCGCTCCCAGGGGAAAGCCAACCACAGAAGCCACTTTGACCTGGCTGCCTGCCAGGTAGTTCTTGGCGTATCGTACCCAATGCCCATTGACACAAACAGCGCCAAATCCGTGTTCGAGTGCTTCCTGGCAGAGCTTGTCGACCATATCCACTGTCGCGTCTGCTTTGAGCAGCGTGTGATCGATCATTTCAGCCAATTTGCTCTCTTGCTCGTTTTTTTCTCCGATTTTCTCGGCCTCAACCTTCAAGACACGTCCGCGTTTATCAAAAACTGTTTTGACCTGTTGATCTTTGTAAGTTGTGATCCGTTCATAACTCTGGGGGGTTTTTCCTTGTTCTGTCATCTTTCTCCTTTTGCTGCCATCTGATAACAATACTTAATATTGCCATTCGCCGTTTATTTGTATTATGATTGACCTGCCGTCAAAAAGAGGCAAGAATCGATTGAACATTAATCATAACGAATCAACTATGAAAAGTCCAGATATCCTGCAAGCCAGCGCGATCGCCCACCCTAATATTGCCTTCATCAAGTACTGGGGCAATAAGGATCAGGCCTTGCGCCTGCCGTACAACAATTCCCTCTCCATGAATCTGTCTGCTTTGGAGACAAGAACAAGCGTTCATTTTGATCCTTACTTTAACAAGGATACCCTTATTCTTGCAGGCGCGGAGGTTTTTGGGAGAGCTCTTGCAAGGGTCAGTGATTTTCTTGACCTGGTAAGGGACATGGCCGGCAAACAACTCTACGCGGAAGTGAAAAGCGAGAACAGTTTCCCGACTGGAGCCGGCATCGCCTCGTCGGCTTCGGCTTTTGCCGCGCTGGCCCTGGCAGCCAGCAGCGCCATCGGTCTCGAATTGAGTGAAGCTGAGCTCTCACGCCTGGCAAGACACGGCTCCGGCTCGGCCTGTAGGTCTGTTCCAGGGGGCTTTGTGGAGTGGCAGGCCGGCACTAAAGATGCAGATTCTTACGCCTTTTCAATTGCCCCGGTCGACCATTGGGATTTGGTGGACCTGGTTTGCGTGGTAGAAAGCGCTCACAAAACCACAGGCTCCACCAGCGGACATGCCCTGGCGGATACCTCCCCCCTACAAAAACTGCGGCTGCGACATGTGGAAGAACGAGTTGACCAGTGCCGTAAAGCGATTTTAGAGCGGGATTTTGAAAGTTTTGCGGCTGTGGTTGAAGAAGATTCAAACCTGATGCACGCTGTCATGCGCACCAGCCAGCCGCCTCTGCTTTACTGGCTCCCCCAAACTGAAGTTATTCTTTGTAATGTGGTCGAATGGCGCAGGCAGGGCGTCCCGGTCTGCAGCACGGTTGACGCCGGCCCCAATGTGCATGTGCTCACCTTAAGCTCTGATGTAGATTGGGTGGAAGAACACCTGGCTGACCTGCCGGGAGTTCAAAAAATCCTTAAAGCC
>JAQVUC010000164.1 GCA_028699715.1 Anaerolineaceae bacterium
ATTCACTCATCTATTATATCTTATCAATACGTGTGCCTTATGTCAACAGGGTGCCAATCATCTTTATAATGGCGGAACCATTTTCGATAGCATTCTGCACGATAACCAGTCATCTGCATTGTTTATGACAACTCGGCATAGAGGACGGCCAACGACTACTTCCGCATAACTGCGGTCAGCAATAACACGATCTATTTCGACTCATCGCATGCCCGTTGGTACACGCTGTTCGGCTACGCCAACCTCGTCGAAGCTGACTGGCAACCCGTCGCACTCGCGCGTATGAGCCTCGGCGAATCGGATTCGATAGCCAGCGCCAACGCCCCCCCCCCGCAGTAGTTCTATAAACTGCAGATGGAACTGCCGTAAACGGGCTTCGCCTACTATGAAAAGTAGAACGTGGAATGCGGAAAGTTTATTCGAACGCGATCTGTCACGCAATCATGCCAGATAAACTGTAGCGTTGGTTCTCTGAACCAATTAACCTTGGTTTTTCGAATATTTGCGGAGTTGTCGTTATGGCGACTGGGATAAAAGAACATAAGAACGATAATGACTTTGTGTGATAATTTTTCTGATTACTCTCTATCTCAACCGATGAAAGTGGTTCGGTTAAGTGTAACCAAATAAGAGTGGCGTTTAAGTGTCTATCCACTTAACCCATACACTTAAACGGATACTCTTAAACGACCAGCTTACACGTTCCGAGACCGTTCAGCGGGACTACTCAATAACCGTACAACTCTCAATTTCGTTATGATAAAAGCCCGGTTTTCCGACTTTCAGATGCAAAATGTAGAATTTTGGTTCTGCTGAAAAAGTCAAGCGGACGACACGGAGGTCGTCCCTCCAGCCTCAGAAAACAAGCCTTACTTGAATATTCTGGAGGGTCGGGCTCCGTCCCGACCGTAAATCAAGACTTTTTTAACGAAACCGAATTTTTAGCTACGACCCCTATACCGACTATCTGTGCCTGCTGAAGAAATGAAGACCCGCATAAGACGGCTTGTTTCAACGTTTCTGGCTTATAGGACGGAGCCTGTAAACGCAATATTCAAAAGCGTCCAGATTCTCCGGCACACCCTCGTCTGTCATGGCTGCATACGTTATAGAACGGGTCTTTCCTTTAGACTCGGGAAGTCGCGACAGCTCAAAAGGTCTGTTTTCATCGCACCAGCCAAGCGACTTAACATTAAGCTTGAACTTACAGGCCTGTCTGGTTATCGACTCGGGATTTCCAAGAACCAGATAGACCACCTCGCTGTTCCAGTAGACTGCTGCCTTCACGCAGGCGTTTCCCGTCACAACGGCGTTTTGGTTCTTCCAGTCCTTAAACTCAAGGGTTGTGAAATCCACGCCCTTGAAAGCGGAAAAAGCTTTCAGCCAGGGAGCGAACCGCGTATTGACATCCTTGACTGAGAGAGGGCAAGCCGCCGTCATGTTGGCCTCAGAAAAAAGACCGCAGAGTGCCATACGGCAGGTGAATTCCTGGGAATCCGTTCCGCTGTAACGGAGATTTCCCTTCAGCGGTTCCAAGGGAAGCTTGCGCCAACTAGCCATAATATGCGGGTCAACAACTCTCTGTGTATTAGGAATATGGCAAAAATAATCACGCATCTGGCTGATGCTTGGTAAACGTCCGTCATTGCTGTACCAAAAGTTCACCTCCTCCCCGACCCAGGTAAGGTTAACCAGGTTTTCGCACATGACAGTCGGATAATACCCCGTATGACCGTATACCACTTCAAATTCAGAGTGACTCCATTGCATGAACCTCAAAAAACCATCAACATCCGAATGTGGAAACCGAGCATGGTTGAAGTTATAACAGGTTCCCTGAGGCTCACAAAAATCAAAATAAAAACCATCAAAAAGGAAAGCGTCAACCCATCCGCAGAGAATTTTTTTGTAATACCTGTCGAACTCTTCGGAACAATGACACATCATCGGCGCACCCCATGGCGTTGGTTCAATTTTGAGATCCTTGCCCATCTTACCCCATAACATAAGCTTTTGAGGCTCTGGCAGCATGGAGTTCTGTATTAACCCTTTGCCTACAAAAGGGACGACCTTCACATTATTTTGATGCCAGGCTTCAACCCTTTTTTTATTTGTATCAAAGGACTTCTTTTCGTTTTCAGAAAAGTTTGTCGGGACGGGTTCGCCCACCCAATTTGCGCCAAAGTTGCCATCAACAGCGAGGGTCACACCCGCTTCCGCCGCATCTCTGATCACTTTCCCGTCAACCCAGTCTCTTTTGATGAACCACCACGACTCATAGCGAATCGGAAAATACTGTTTGCAGAGCTTTCGGCCTAGTTTGGGGAGCCCCAGATAGTAATCGAAGCAGATGCAGTTTTTGATTTGGGTCTGACGGTTGGTATTCGAGCAGGGCTCGATGATGATCGAGGCTCCACCAGCGTCATTTTCTGATATTCGATAGACCCTGTCTGCGGGATCCACATTGATCTGGGTGGTCCACTGCCGAGTCTCCGCGCCAGGGACAAAATCCATTCCTTCACCGCCGGACTTAAAAACAGTGAGAAATCCATGGCCAAGCCCCATGTCGTTAACAATGGATGGCCCAGGAAAGACAGCCTTCCTGAATGCAGCGACAACTGGCTTGTAACCGCATTCGTCCAGTGCCGGTATAAAGTCGAGCCGCAAGACGCCAAGCCTGTTGATCTTCATTGCCTTTGCGAAACTAAACACCGTCCTTCGCTTGACACAAACGTCGGAATAGTCGTAGCGGGTCATGTAGACCACGCCACAGTCCGTGCCATCCCCAGCGGTCAGTTTTCCTTTCACGATCAGTGAACCCCCATCGATAATAAAAGACGCAGCACGATCATTGAAGCTGGAGAACTCCGTCTCTTTCACCATCAGATAGAGCTTTTCAGGGGCGGCGAGTATATTCTCTCCTGAAGCGCCTTTGAACTTCACGCTCGACATCAGACCACCAGTCCGCTGGTCGTGCAACACCTCCCACCAGGAGTTGCTTACAGTTATGACCCCATCCGTTTGCGAGATACAAACATCTCTGCTTTCTTTGGCAGAGTCGTTTGTTTGAGTTTTCGCAGCGTGTTTCACCTGACGGCAGAACTGCCGGTATTTCACTGTGAAACGTGGATGCGTCTTGGCACGCGGTCGCAATTCAAGGCCTCCAGGCTGAAAGCTATGCAACGACTTTGGGAAGTGCCGCTTTTCGACGCCGTCTGGCAACCCCCTGTAAGACTTGATTAAAAAGGGTGATTCAAACGTCAAAAATAATTGTTCGGTGTTTGTCAGCCAGATGAGCAGACCATAGCCTTCTTTGAATTCGCCGAAAGACATCGCAGCCCCGATTCTGAGCGGAATCCGACCAGACGCCACCTTTACCCCACCGTCGGGGAGGACGACTTCACAAGGACAGCCAACAAGCCAATAGGGAAATTTCAGGAGGATGCCATCATCGTTTTTGCCAGGTGTCTCGAAAGCATAGGATACGGTGTCGTTCGTGGCACAACATATTACCTCCTTCCAGTTGTTATAAATTTTACCGACAGCCTTGACCCGGGCATTCAGATCTCCCTCCCCTTCGATAGTCCAAGCTGGTCGGGCAAGCATTCCAGTCAGAGCTTGGGCTGCCTCGCCCTCGAACGCTTCCACGCTCAGCAGCGGCAGGCCCCCCACCATAATAAAGGATGTCCCGTTGTCCTTATTAACGCCCAGCTTCAAGTTCCCGGCTTGCCATGTCTTTGCAACCGCAATATCGGCGATTTCAACTTTAAAATCGCTAGAGTCTCCCATATCGAAATCCACGGTGTTCCCCCCAATACTGGAGAGGTTTTTACTGAGGGTCACGG
>JAQVUC010000165.1 GCA_028699715.1 Anaerolineaceae bacterium
CACTGGCGCCACCAGCAAGAAACCACCTGTCAGCGTGCGCGCCATGCCCAGGTAGGTCGGGCGCCTGCCTTCGTCGCCAATTTCCATCACCAACATGCTGTCCCCCACGTTCAATCCCGCCCAATACAAACCAAACATGGCAAAAACCAGGTAATAGACCCAGATAGAGCGGGCTAAAATCGCAATTACCAGTCCCACTCCCCAGGTCAAAAAAGATACAAGCACAATTTTTTGAGGGCCGATGCGGTCACCCAGGTAACCCCAAACTGCGTAACCCAGCATGCCGCTGACCAAGATGACGGACGTAAAAATGGCGGCTTGTTCGTCTCCCAGGTTAAAGCGTTGGATGGCGTAGACCGCCATAAAGGCGCTGCCCATGTTCCCCAAAAAGGCCAAGGACCGCGCGATCAGATAGCGTCTGAAGTTGGAGTCTTCCTTTAATATAGTCTTCATCAGCGCCCAGGTGCCGTCTTGCTTCAGGCTTCCATCCGCAGGCGCAGGCACTTTCTCCTTAACCCTTATTTCAGGTTCCCGGTTTTGGGCAAATGAAGCATAAGAAAACCAGAGCGAAATCGCGGCGACGATGAATCCATAGGCATAATTTTTTGGGTACGGAAATTTACTTAACAGGAAAGCGGACAACAACGAACCCAGGATGCCCGCGGTTTGGGCAATCACCCGTGAAAATCCGATGAAGCGCCCCCGATGCGTGATGGGGATCACCCGGGCAATTATTTCCTGCCAGGGCAGCCCAACAAAACCACTCCCAAGACCGCGGAAGATCATCAGCACAAAAAACAACCAGAAGATGGTGCTGTTTTCCAGCCGGCCAATCGAAAAAGCCAGCAAGGGCAAAAACATGTATGGTATGCGCTCCAGGAATCCAAGTTTGCGGGCTAAGGGCAGCACCTTGGGCAGTTTGCTGATCTTCCCGGACAAAAAGAGTTGAGGGATAAACCAGCCGGCGTTCACGATGGCCGGGATAAAGCCGATCAGAAAGGGTGAGTCGGTCAAGCTGGCCGCAAAGACCGGTAAAATGGTGTTGATCGACCAAAAGCTGTCAGCAAAGAAAAAGAAGCTCAAATCTGCCGTGTTGACCAACACGTTATGCTTAAAATTTTCAGCAACCTCTTCAGGAACCTCATCCTGGGGATTGATACTCAAAAGGCGGTCAAAGAGTTTTGTGAGCGTATTCATAGCAAATAAAAATTATAGTGCACATCCCCGCAAATTGACGAAAAGAAGCTAAAAACAGCTACTTTATCCCTCTTGCACCATAGCAAGTACCTGAATAGCGCCCTTTTTGAACAAACCCTCTCTAAAAAAGCTGCCAGGTCCTGCATTTTTCGCCTAATTTTCACCGAAAATTGCGCAAAACAGCCCCCACACCCCCCTTTTTCGCCCGCGTTTCTTGACACTTGTTCTTAAACTTGTTATACTCTTGTTAATAAAACTAACGCGCGTTAATAGTTAGCAAGGAAACCAATGAGCAAGAGAATCACAAGTCAGGATGTTGCCGACTTGGCGGGGGTCTCAAGGACTACGGTCTCTTTTGTCCTGAATAATGACCAACGTTTCTCAATCCGTCCTGAAACTGCTGAAAAAGTCCGTTCTGCCGCCCGGCAGTTGGGCTACTACCCCAACGCTTCCGCGCGCGCGTTGGCTTCCAATCAAACCAAAAACATCGGTCTCATTATTTCCCGCGGTCCTCAATATGTTGCCTCAGACACTTTCTTACCTCAAATCATCAGCGGCTTGCTGGACGCTCTTAAACAAAATTCCCAGGGTTTGCTGCTGGAATGGGTTGAGCCTGGGCAACAGCTGCAAACTTATCTGGAACTGACTCGCGCGCACCATATCGACGGTCTGATCCTGATGACCCCCCGCCTGGATGACCCCGGTCTGAAGGCTTTGGAAGAAGCTGACATCCCGGTGGTCTTGATGGGCACTATTCCCGGCTCCTCCCTGCATTCGGTGGATGTGGATAACCTGGCCGCGGCAGAAACCGCCGTGAGCCATTTGATTGGCTTGGGGCACAGGCGTATCGCCTGCATCACCAACGCCGCCACACCTTACACCTCCGCCAACCAAAGGCTGGATGGATACAAATTAGCTCTTCAAAAAGCTGGGATCGCTTTTGACCCCCAGCTTGTGCGTGAAGCTGACTTTGACACCCAGAGCGGCTACAAGCAAATGTGCTCGCTGCTGGAGTCCGACCAGGATTTCAGCGCGGTTTTTGTGGCCAGTGATAACGTGGCTGTAGGCGCTTATTCTGCCATCCGGGAGGCAGGGCTTTCCATCCCGGAAGATATTTCTGTGGTTGGTTTTGACGACATCCCCCTGGCATCTTTTATCTGCCCCACGCTCACTTCGGTGGCCGTATCCGGACAGGAGATTGCGGTAGAGTCGTATAATTTACTTAATCGTTTAATGCGTGGTGACCTGCCTGAGTCACGCTCGGTCATTTTGCCTACGCGCTTAATCCCCCGCCAATCTTCACGGGAGATAGGAAGGAGAGCAAAAAAAGGAAGCGAGAAGAAGTCTGCCCAGTTTGTAAGTTGTGTCAACAATTAAAATTTTCAAAGGAGAAACTATGTTTAAGAAAAATGTTCTTTGGTCGACCTTAGCCTTGCTGCTGATCGCGACCATGCTGCTTGGCGCCTGCCAGGCCGCGCCCGTTGAAGAACCTGTTGTGGAAGAAGAACCGGCTGAAACTGTAGCCGCCCTGCCACAAGGACAGGAACTTGCCAATGCTTATGCAGGCATGTACAAAGGTACTGTAGTCACCATGGCTGGCCCCTTCACTGACCAGGATGAGGTCGTTTTCAATGACAGCATCAAGTCCTTCGAAGACAAAACTGGCATCGATATCCAATATACTGGCTCAAAAGAATTTGAAGCCAACATCAACATCCGCCTGGATGGTGGTGACGCCCCCGATATCGCTGACTACCCACAACCCGGTTTGCTGCGATATGCCGTGGAAAAAGGCTATGCCATCGATATGGAAACCCTGATCGATCCCGACTGGATCAAGACCAACTACAGCCAGGCCTGGCAAGATCTGGGTACCATGGAAGGTCCTGATGGTCCCATCGTTGCTGGTATCTGGGCCCGCGCCAATGGTAAATCCTTCGTCTTCTATCCCAAGAAGGCTTTTGATGAGGCTGGTTACACAGTCCCCACCACCTGGGATGAGATGATGACCCTCACCGCCGATATCGCCTCCGATGGTGACACACCCTGGTGTATCGGTATCGAATCCGGTGCGGCTACTGGCTGGACCATGACCGACTGGATTGAAGATGTAATGCTGCGCGTTGCTGGCGGTGAAGGCTACGACAAATGGGTAGCTGGCGAACTTAAGTTCGACTCACCTGAGATGAACGAAGCCCTCGACTACATCGAAGCCATCTGGTTCAACGATGACTATGTCTATGGCGGCCGCGCTGCCATCCCCACCATCAACTTTGGTGATGCCCCCAAACCCATGTTCGAAAACCCGCCCAAATGCTGGTTCAACCGACAGGGTAACTTTGTGACCACCTTCTTCCCCGAAGAATCTGTCCCAGGCGAAGACTATTCCTTCTTCTACCTGCCAGGTATTAAGGAAGAACACGGCAGCCCAGTGCTCGGTGCTGGCGATATCTACGCCGTCTTCAACGATCGTCCCGAAGTCCGCGCCGTCATTCAGTACTTCTCAACTGGTGAATCCCTCAAGGTTTGGGTTGAGCAGGGTGGCGCCATCCTGACCCACAACGATGCTTCCCTCGACTGGTACGTGGATCCTGTGACCCGCGACGTGGCTGAAACCATTCGCAACGCCACCACCTTCC
>JAQVUC010000166.1 GCA_028699715.1 Anaerolineaceae bacterium
CTGGTTTCAATTTTAACCGAATCTACTTCTTTTCTTTCACAATTTCCTGATCAGTTTCGCGCAGATGGGGAAAGAGAATCACTTCTCTCAAGGTTCTTTGTTCTGCCAGCATCATCACAAAGCGGTCGACACCCAGACCAAAACCGCCTGAGGGGGGCATGCCGTAAGCCATGGCGCGCAAATAATCTTCGTCCATGGGATTGCGTTCTTCTTCATCTTCACTGTAAGTGCGACCCATCTCCAAAAACCGCTGTTCCTGGTCCAAGGGATCGTTCAACTCTGTGAAAGCGTTGCACAATTCCATACCGCCGATGTAACCTTCAAAACGTTCAACCGTGGTTGGATCGTCCGGTTTGGCCTTGGCTAGCGGAGAAATGTCACGGGGATAATCATACAAAAATGTCGGCTGGATCATGATCGGTTCCAGATAGGTTTCCATCAGGGTGTTGATCATCTTTCCACGGGAAATACCGGGTTTGAAATCGATTTTCTTTTCTTTCATTACGGCCGCAAGCGAATCCTCATCCGGGTATAGATTGATATCGATGCCAGCGTGATCGATCAAACCCTGGCGGATCTGCAAACGATTCCAGGGTGGAGTCAGATCAATTTCCTGGCCGTCAAAGTGGATTTTCTGGGTTCCCAAAACCTTTTGAGCCACTTCTGAAACCATTTGCTCGGTCATTTCCATGATTGTGTTGTAATCGGCGTAGGCCATATAGAATTCAAGCTGGGTAAATTCAGGATTGTGTTTAAACGAAACACCTTCGTTGCGAAAGTCCCGTCCAATTTCGTAAACCCGGTCCAAGCCACCCACCAAAAGTCGTTTCAAATACAACTCAAAACTGACCCGCAAATATAGCTGCTGGTGCAGTTGGTTGTGATAGGTGGTAAAAGGTTTTGCTGCCGCGCCACCATAGATCGGCTGCAGGATGGGGGTTTCCACTTCCTGAAAACCGCGATCATCCAAAAATTCACGCAGAGCTTTGAGGGTGTTGGTGCGGATCTTGAAAATATCGCGAACTTCGGGGTTGACAGCCAGGTCAACATAGCGTTGGCGGTACCTGGTTTCAGGGTCTGTCAATTGGGCGTGGCGGACTACCTCACCATCTTTGACTTCATCTTTGTCAGCGGGCAGAGGCAGCAGGGCTTTGGCAAGCATCCTGAAGTCTTCCACTTGCAAGGTCACCTCGCCGCGGCGGGTAAGCACCATCTGTCCCCGGGCTTCAATAAAATCACCCAGATCATATAGGCGCACAAAACTGTCCAATTTTTCTTCTCCGAGTTCGTTGATGCGCATGAAGAGCTGCAGCTTGCCGCTGCTGTCTTCAATGTGCGCAAAACTGAGTTTTCCCATATTGCGTATTGCCCGCAGGCGACCAGCCAAAACGACGCACACCGGCTCTTCAGAACCTGCCGCCTCAGCCTTTTCAAAAGCCTGGACTGCCTCAGCATTGGTGCTGTTCTTGTAGGAGCGAGTCGGGTAGGGTTCCACGCCCTTTTCACGCATTTGCTGCAATTTGTTCAACCGTTGTAACTCAAGATCAGAAAAATCGTCCGTTAACATAGCTCTTCCTTACTATTAAAAAATGCCCCACCGGGTATTGGTGGGGCATTCATTTGATTTTCGTCAGTCGATCTGAAGAATCTCAACCGTGAAAGCACCACCGGGTGTTTCAACCTTAACTTTATCACCGACCTTATGATTGATCAGCGCCCGTCCAATAGGCGATTCATTTGAGATCCTTTTTTCCAGGGGAGCTGCTTCAGCTGGTCCGACGATCATATACTTTTCAGACTCGAAGCCTTCTTCCTGGATAGTAACTTTTGAACCAACTTTTACGATACCCTGCGGATTGTCTTCTTCGCCAATGATGCGGGCGTTCGCCAGCAGGATCTCCAATTCTTTGATTCGTCCTTCCACGAAGGATTGCTCGTTTTTTGCGGCTTCGTATTCCGCATTTTCAATCAGCTCGCCGTCTTCCATGGCGTCTTGCAAACGCGTGGCTACTTCTTTGCGCTTAACGGTACGCAAATACGCTAGTTCTTTTTCGGATTTTTCATATCCTTCACGTGTCAGGTATGAAGTTGGCATGTCTTTTTCCTTATAATTTTTTTCTTCCCCAAAGGGATAAATACAAAATGCGCCTCGAAGGCATTAACCTCCCAAACGCGAGAGGGATATTATACTATGCTTTCCCTGGATGTAAAACCGGGATTTTGTCAACTAACTCCAGGTTGGAGGAGCAGGTTGAGGTTGACGACCTCTCTTTTTGAAGAGCCAGCCAATCAGCAAACCAAACAGGAATCCGCCGATGTGGGCAAAATAAGCCGTGCCACCCTGATCCAAGGCACCCAAGGAACCAACACCGCTGATCAGTTGCAATAAGAACCACATACCCAAGACGACGATAGCCGGCATCAATCTCATGCGGGCGTAATAACCAATTGGGATGAAGGTGTAAACCCGGCTTTGTGGGTACAAAATCAGGTAAGTGCCCAGCACCGCCGCAATAGCACCACTCGCGCCTACCATTGGGATAGCCGAGCCGGGATTGATCATGATCTGTAACAAAGCTGCCGCGATACCACCGGCCAGATAATAAATCAGGTAACCGACGTGCCCCAGGCGGTCTTCAATGTTGTCCCCAAAAATCCACAAGTACATCATATTGCCGATCAGGTGCATCCAGCCCCCATGCATAAACATACTGGTGAAGAAGTCGCTGATATCGTCCAAGTCGATACCATCTCCCAAGTTTGCCGGTGTGCGGGCATACTCAGCAAAAATCTGCTCTGCGTTTGCGCTGTTTAGAAACATCCATAAAAAGACCAGAACGTTGATAAGGATCAATACATAATTGACAATAGGTGTTCTGTGTGTTTTGATCTCGTCTCGAATTGGAATCATGATTTGCTCCGTTCACTATTATTTTTTGCATCTAACAATACCTTAAATCTGGGATGATTTGCGTAAAACCCTCTACGCTCTTCTGGCAATAAGAGGGCGATGTGACACATGATTTCAGTTGTTGCCATCTCCAAGCGATCTTTTTCTTTTGGTGCTTCCTCGGGTTGCGCCAAATTAAAAGATTCCCCAAAAATGATCTTGACCCGCATTTTTTTGAATTTTGAGAACCATTTCAGCATATCTGCTGAGCCAATCACAGCGGCTGGAATGACCGGCACCTTGGTCTTGAGCGCCAGCAAGGCGGCTCCGGGCTTGCCTTCCATCAATTCACCGTTTTTGGAACGTGTTCCTTCAGGCGCCAAACCCACAATCCAGCCATTTTTGAGGAAGTTGGCAGCCTCACGGAAAGCGTGAAAGTCATAGCCTTCCCTGCTTATCCAGATCACGCCCAGCTTGCTCAGGAACCACCCCAAAAAGGGAGCCTTCTGGTAATCACGGGCTACCATGGCAATCACGTCTTTGCGGGAAGTCGCTGCCATCAAAAAAGGAGTATCCAGCCGGCTGATGTGGCTGGTTGCCAAAACAAAACCGCCTGTGTCGGGCACATTTTCGCTCCCAACAACTTCCAAATCAACCAGAGCGTGAATTATCCGCAGCAGTATTTTCATCACTCTTTCGCGTGAGACACCCAAGTTAAAGGACATATCTACCCTCAAGGTTGCTTTCAATTTCTCTGTTGGCATCTTTCCAGACAAAGTTTGCAAACACAGCAAAACCTGCTCCAAAAACGATCATAAGAATAATCATACTTGCAACTGGAACAAATTGGTTTATTTCAACTTGATTAAGCAGAGGAATTACTTGGGTTGAAAGTACCGTGAAATTCCAGATGGCATGGATCAGAATAGCGATTCCATAGGCAA
>JAQVUC010000167.1 GCA_028699715.1 Anaerolineaceae bacterium
CTTGGGATCAAAGTGTCCAAAAAACCTGTTTTGAGTTGATTTCAGGCACAACTCCTGAAGGTATTGCCAACGTACAAAAAGCGATTGCTTCACGCCGCAACCGCTTGGATGTCATTGCTGATCTTGAAGTGCCTTTTTTGGCAATTGCGGGAGAGGAAGACCAACTCAGGCCTCCCACTGTAGCCTATGAAATGGTGGAAAAAGCCAAAATTGGAAAAATCGTTGTGCTGCCAGGGGTTGGGCACATGCCCATGATGGAAGCCCCCTTGACTTTAGGTGCTTTGCTATTGACGGTGTAAGATGGAAAATAACGGACTGAACTTGATCTTTGACCGCCGCAGTATTCGGAAATTCACTGACCAAAAACTAACCCAGGCCCAAATCAAACAATTACTGGAAGCTGCCATGGCCGCCCCCACAGCCATGAACATCAAACCCTGGAAATTTGTGGTCGTGCAAGATCCGCAAAAGCTGGCGGAACTGAGGGCGGCACTGCCTTTTGGAAAAATGGAAGCGCCCTGTGCCATCATCGTTTGTGGGGATATGAATTCGTATAAACGACCGTTGATCGAGAGGTTTTGGACCCAGGACTGCAGCGCGGCCACGCAAAATATCTTGCTGGCAGCCACAGCTCTTGGCTTGGGCTCGGTTTGGTGTGGAGTTCATCCAATTGACAGGCTCGTAAAAAAGGTCAGAATCGTTGCGCAGATCCCTGAAAACGTGATTCCGCTCAATGTAATTTTCGTGGGTCATCCGGGCGAACAAAAAGAAGCCCGGACTCAATATACGGAAAAAAATGTTTTCGCGGAAACCTATGGAACACCGTGGGAAGATTTCGAAAATAACGAAACCTGAATCGATCGTTTTTCGGTCGAAATCTGATCAAAAAAACAATATACACTCGGGAAAAACCACGCTCACGTGGTAGAATTAAAAATTGTGAAAAAAATTCAGAAGAATATTCAATTTAATCTTAGGAGGATCAATGTCTGATAAAAAATGGGTTTATTTGTTCAACGAAGTTGCCCAGGCAGAGGAATACGCTGGCAGTTGGGATAACGTTCGTGGATTATTAGGTGGTAAGGGTGCCAATCTGGCTGATATGACCCGTGCTGGTGTTCCAGTTCCCCCTGGTCTTACAATCACTACAGAAGCCTGCAACGCTTTTCAGGATTCCCGCCAATTTCCTGAAGGCATGTGGGATCAGGTTCTGGAGAACCTCAAGACTGTTGAGCAACAAGCTGGAAAGAAATTCGGAGACCCCAACAACCCTCTCTTAGTTTCCTGCCGCTCCGGCGCGAAATTCTCCATGCCCGGCATGATGGATACTGTCCTCAACATCGGCTTAAATGACGAAGTTGCCAAGGGTATGGTCGAACTGACCGGCGACGAGCGTTTTGTAGAAGATTCCTACCGCCGTCTGGTTCACATGCTCGGTACAGTGGTTATGGGTATTGATGATGAGCATTTTGAAGAACCCCTTGTGGCTTACAAGCAACAAAAAGGCTACAAAAGCGACACCGAAATGACCGCGGCCGATTGGGCTGAGATCACCAAAGCCTACAAGGAAGTTGTCCGTCAACAGAAAGGCTTTGATTTCCCCCAGGATCCTTACAAACAACTTGAATTAGCTGCAAAAGCAGTTTTTGACTCATGGAATTCCAAACGCGCCATCGACTATCGCCGCCGTGAAGCCATTACTGACTCATTGGGCACCGCCGTCAACATTCAGACCATGGTCTTTGGAAATATGGGCAATGACTCCGGTACCGGTGTTGCCTTCACCCGCGATCCCCAAACCGGCGAAAATGTTATGTTCGGTGAGTACCTGATCAACGCCCAGGGCGAGGATGTTGTGGCTGGTATTCGCAACACCTCCAAGATCTCCGCTCTGCAAGAAGAGATGCCGGAAGTTTACGAGCAATTCTTTGACATTACTGAACGGCTTGAGCAGCATTATAAAGACCTGCAGGATGTTGAATTCACCATCGAGCATGGTAAATTGTGGATGCTTCAAACCCGAAACGGAAAACGCTCTGCCAAAGCAGCTATTACTGTTGCTCATGACATGGTCATGGAAGGTTTGATCAACAAAAATACCGCTTTGACCCGGGTAAGCCCTGAGCAGATCGATCAGATGTTACACCCGCACTTCTCAATCAGCGATGTTGAAAACGCCAGAACAGAAGGCCGCTATTTTGCCAAGGGCGTCAATGCCTCTCCTGGTGCCGCTGTTGGTCGCATCTATTTTGACGCTGATACCGTTGAAAAGAAGCACAACGAAGAAAAGCAAGACGTCATCATGGTGCGTCCTTTCACCAAACCTGATGATGTGCACGGAATGCTGGCTGCCAAAGGTATTTTGACCAGTGAAGGTGGCGCTACTTCCCATGCCGCAGTGGTTGCCCGCCAGTTTGGTGTGCCCTGTGTGGTTGGTGCTTCTGAAATCAATATCGACATGAACAAACGTAAAATGTCCTGCAATGGCGTCACTGTCAGCGAAGGCGAATGGATTTCACTCGATGGAACCACCGGTGAAGTTTTTGTTGGCCAACTTGGCATGACTACTCCTGACCTCTCCGAGCAAAAAGAACTGATGACATTGCTTGGTTGGGCAGACGAGGTCTCCCGCCTGCAGGTTTGGGCAAACGCGGACTATCCCAAAGACGCCAAACGTGCCCGTGATTACGGAGCCAAAGGCATCGGACTTTGCCGTACTGAGCACATGTTCTTCGAGATCAGCCGCCTGCCTGATGTGCAGTCTATGATTATGAACGCTGAAGAGACTCAAAAAATGCTCAACGGTGTTGAAAGGCTTGAAACTGCTTTAGCCGCTGGGCGCTTGGAAGGCCGCAGCCTAAATGAGGAAGACAAGAAAGCCCTGCAAGCTGAAATTGATGCTGAAAAAGACATAATCAAGAATTCACCCAATGCGCAGGCATATTTCAAAGCACTCGAAAAAATCCTGCCCCTGCAGCGCGGTGATTTCTATGGTCTCTTTGAAGCCATGACCGGTCTGCCAGTCATCATTCGTCTGATCGATCCTCCTCTGCACGAGTTCCTCCCCTCGATGGAAGATTTGCTGACCGAGGTTGCCACCTTGAAAGCCAAGGGCATCACCGAAGGCTTGGAAGAAAAATCCCACATGCTCGATGTTGTCACTGGTTTGCACGAGAGCAACCCCATGATGGGTTTGCGCGGTATCCGCCTGGGTATTGTTTATCCAGACATCATGAAGATGCAGGTAAGGGCAATTTTTGAAGCCGCATGTGACGCCAAATTAAATGGTTTTGATCCTCATCCTGAGGTCATGATCCCTCTGACTGGTCACGTAAACGAACTCAAAGAAGTCCAGCCGACTTTGGTGAAAATTGCTAAAGACGTGATGGCAGCCAAGGGTGTTAACGTGGATTACAAGTTCGGCACCATGATCGAAATCCCGCGTGCTGCTGTGACAGCCGCTGAAATCGCTGAATACGCCGAGTTCTTCTCCTTTGGCACCAACGACCTGACCCAAATGACCTTTGGTTACAGTCGTGACGATGCCGAGCGGACCTTCCTGGGTGTCTATGTGGACCAGGGTATCCTTGTAAAGAACCCCTTCCAACAACTGGACCGCGATGGTGTCGGCCGCCTGATGAAACTGGCTGTCAAAGAAGGCCGTGAAGTTCGCCCTAACTTGGAAGTTGGAATCTGTGGTGAGCACGGTGGAGATCCCAGCTCGATCGAATTCTGCCATCTGATTGGCAACAATTACGTCAGCTGTTCACCATTCCGTGTGCCTTTAGCCCGCTTGGCAGCTGCTCAGGCCGCTCTCAAACA
>JAQVUC010000168.1 GCA_028699715.1 Anaerolineaceae bacterium
ACCGCGACTCTGTCGCTGATATGTCGGACCATGGATAGGTCGTGGGCGATAAATAAATAGGTTAGATCCAGTTCTTTCTGCAGGTCCTCAAACAAGTTGATCACCTGCGCCTGGATTGAAACGTCCAGAGCCGAAATCGGCTCATCACAAACGATAAAAGAAGGCCTGTTAGCCAAAGCACGGGCAATGCCAATGCGCTGACGTTGACCACCCGAAAACTCGTGCGGGTAGCGCGCCATAAAGTCAGGGTCAAGTCTGACCAGGGACATCAATTCACGCACGCGCTCATCTATTTCTTTACCCGGGATGGCACCAAAAGCTACAAGAGGTTCAGCGACGATATCCCTGATGGTCATACGGGGATTGAGACTGGCGTAAGGGTCCTGGAAAATCATTTGAACTTCTTTACGCATTTGACGCTTTTCTTCCGCTTTAAGAGTATTGAGCTCTTTATCCTGAAAAAATACACGCCCTTCAGTCGGCTTGTAGAGCTGCAAAATTGTCCTACCGGTGGTGGATTTACCACAACCAGATTCGCCAACCAAGCCTAAAGTTTCACCGCGGTGAATGTCAAAAGAAATTCCATCCACAGCCCTGACCGAACCCACCTGACGTTGGATGACGCCCCGCAAAATCGGGAAATGCATTTTCAGATTTTTAACACTGACTATAACATCATTATTATCTTTCATGCTTTTTCACTCCCTGTGGTTACGTCCACCCAGCAAGCAACCGTGTGATTATTGCCAACACTCTCCAAAACCGGATTTTCCTGCCGGCAGCGCTCTCTTACCCACTGACAGCGGGGGGAGAAGGGACAACTGCGGGGCTTCTGATAAAGCATTGGCGGCATACCTTCAATCGAATAAAGTCTTTTGCGACCTTCAAGTTCAATTTGCGGCAAACTGCCGATCAGACCAATTGTATAGGGATGACGGGGGTTGTTGAAGAGTTCTTTGACGGGGGCTTCTTCGATGATATAACCGCCGTACATCACTGCCACGCGTTGAGCGATACTGGCAACCACACCAAGGTCATGCGTAATCCAGACAATTGCCATGCCCAGTTCTTCACGTAAACGGATGACGAGGTCAACAATCTGTGCCTGAATGGTCACATCCAGGGCAGTGGTGGGTTCATCAGCAATCAAGATTTGAGGAGCACAGGCCAATGCCATGGCGATCATTACTCTTTGGCGCATGCCGCCAGAATATTGATGAGGATAATCCTTTAACCTGTCAGCCGCGCGTGGGATTCCAACTTGCTCCAGGAGCTCGATAGAGCGGTCTCTGGCCTGGGTTGAATTAAAGCCCAGATGTAATTTGAGCGGTTCTTCCATCTGTTTTCCGATGGTCATGACAGGATTGAGCGATGTCATTGGATCTTGAAAAATCATGGCTATCTGACCACCGCGCACCTTGCGGATCTCGTTATGGTCCATCGCCAGCAAATCGTCACCTTTGAAAAAGCCTTTACCAGCAACGATTTCGCCCGGAGGTTGCGGGATCAGTTTGAGCAGAGAAAGCATGGTTACGCTCTTGCCACAACCGCTCTCTCCCACCACCCCAAGTGTTTCACCCTCATTGAGCTTAAAGGAAACACCATTTACAGCGTGAACAACACCCTCCGGGGTTTTAAACCTTGTTTCAAGATTGTGGACATCTAAAAGGTCATAAGTCATAGCTCTCCAATTGTTGAAGGTTCGACTAAAAGTTAAGTTTCAGCATTGCGGTGAGGTATTTTTCCAATGATTACCTTAATTTAAACTTGGCAATATTATACACCTATAGTTTATTTAACCGTCAAGTAATCTAATAGGTCTCCTCAACGTCCGATTGTCAAGCCAGTAACAACGGGAAGGTTGATTGTAGAACAGGCTGCAAAAGGCCTCTTTGCCATCCAGTTCAACCAATACATCGACCATGCCCATCGTTTCATCATAGGAAATTAATATCATGCTTGGGTTTGCTTGTACAGATTGATTCAATTCTTTCAAAGCACTCAGATGGAACTGCCGGGCAACTTTTTTGTCGACTTCTTTTCCGTAATTTGCCTGAGCAAAATCAAACAGGCTTGAAAGGACCACCTGTGGGTCACGCAAATTCTTTTCAATCAACTGGTCTGTCAGAGAAGCGGCTGTTCCCATGATGAGCAGGATAATCAGAACAAATTTGAATTTGTTGAAGCTAAAACTTGAACTGATATAGCCTTCGGTCAAGGGTTCTTCAAATATCGCGCAAAAGCCAACGCCAAGGACCACCGCGAAAATCGCCATGAGAATGATAGCATCCAACGAGGCCGGCAGCGGATAATCCAGCAGGCTTTTCAGCTCTGGTCGCAGGATTGTCAGCAACTTTGGCGTGATAAAAACAGGCACCCAAATAATCATCCCGATCAGCAGGATTACAAACAACAACCAGGTTATGGTTTTAATTAAATTGCTTTCAGTTTTGAATCTGATCCAGCCAAAGATTGCCCCCGCGCCGCTTGCAATGATCAAACCTGGGATCAGTTTAATGTAGGGAAGGGAAACTTTATTCATTGACAGGATGAGGGCGTCCCGCCCCCAGACTGTCAGCGCGAAAAAGAACCCACATAAGAAACCGTAGGTGACAGCCAACCTCATTCTCAAATTCTTTTCGCGTTTCATGAATTAAGTATAAATCTTTAATTCTTAAATGAAAATATATAAAAAAAGGGCAAGGTCTGAACCTTGCCCTTTATGACTTATCTTAGGTGTTTACTTGTCAGCGCTGGGGCGTTTATCCCTGCCGGACTAGCGACCACCACTTGAACGGCGGTCTCCACCAGAGCTTCGGCGATCCCCGCCAGAACGACGGTCACCACCAGAGCTTCGGCGGTCGCCACTTGAACGACGGTTGCTGCCAGAAGATTTACTGCGGTTGGCATTGTCATGCTCACGAGCCTGTTCAGCTGTCCAACCCTCAAGCAAAGCCTGGCGGGAGAGGCGGATTTTTCCATCGGGTGAAATGTCAATCACCATGACGGTCAATTCGTCGCCAACATTGACAACATCTTCGACTTTGGCAACCCGCTCGGAAGCGAGCTGAGAAACGTGCACCAAACCATCGATGCCGGGTAGAATCTCAATGAAAGCGCCAAAATCAGTCACGCGCACACATTTTCCAGTGTAAATGCGACCAATTTCCGGGGTTTCTGTCAAAGCGAGAATGCGATCGCGCGCTTCTTCAAAGCCAACGCCGTCAACAGAAGCAATGAAAACGGTTCCGTCATCATCGATGTCGATTTTGGTATTGGTTTCTTCCTGCAAGGCACGGATGTTCTTACCACCGGGGCCGATGATAGCGCCGATTTTGTCAACCGGAACTTTTACGGACTCAATGCGGGGAACATGGGACTTCAGGCTGGGGCGGGGTTCCGCGATCGTCTCCAGCATTTTGGAGAGGATGTAGAAACGGGCATCCTGGGCGCGTGAAAGCGCTTCAGCCATGATTTCGGGGGTGATACCGCTGATTTTGATATCCATCTGCAGAGCAGTGATACCGTTGCGTGTACCAGCGACTTTGAAATCCATATCGCCAAGGTGGTCTTCGGTTCCGAGGATATCGGTCAGGATGGCGTATTTCTCGCCTTCTTTGACCAAACCCATGGCAACACCAGAGACCGGGGCTGTGATTGGCACACCGCAGTCCATTAAGGCCAGGGTTGAACCACAGACAGAAGCCATCGAGGAAGAGCCATTGGAGGCCATAACCTCAGAGACTAAGCGGAGTGTGTAGGGGAAGCTCTTATCATCAGGGATCACGGGCAGCAAGGCTCTTTCAGCC
>JAQVUC010000169.1:0-1793 GCA_028699715.1 Anaerolineaceae bacterium
GAGGCGTGTTTGAAATCCTCTTTGGGCGTGTAATCAGGAGAGATGTCACCCCGCAAGACCATGATATTTTCCACTTTGTTGGCTTTGAGCTGTTTCAAGGTCTCCAATACCTGGTCGCGGTCAGCATTGACGCAAGTCAGGTGGGCCACCGGTTCAGTATGGTAGGTGCGCAAGATCAGAGAGGCGATTTCGATGGTTTTGTCCTGTTGAGCGCGGGAGCCGCCCGCCCCGTAGGTGACGCTGATGAAATCGGCCGGGATACCGCGTAATTTCAACAGGGTGTTGTAAATCACGTTATAGGGGGTATCTTTTTTGGGAGGGAAGATCTCCAGAGAAAACAAAACTTTCTTATGGGTCAATAATTCTTCGATATTCATCTTTGCTCCTGATGCGGCTTATTTTACCTGAAGATGAGAGTGGCGGGTTTATTAACTTTTTATCATAACCTCTACCTGAGCGAGACACAAGGGTTTATTTTTGGTATACTCGCAGTACCTGAAGTGCTCATTTTTTTGGCACGCCAAGTATGTTTTTATTAATGATCCCCCGTCTGATTTTATGCTGCCAAAATCAACTTGTCGGGATGCCCATGGCAGCTGACCGAAAGGTCAACAAGAAACAGGAGGTATGCCTTGGCTGGCATGAACAAATTTACCCAAAAAGCAAAACGGATCCTCAGCCTGGCCCAACAGGAAGCTGAAGATTCAAAGGCGGCCTTTATTGGCACCGAACACCTTTTGCTTGCTATGTGTCTGGAATCCGGGACCGCGGCGAACCGCATCCTGGAAGATTTAGGTGTTGAAACGGATAATGTTCGTATCGCGATAAACGAAATTAAAGATAAATCCAAGCCTGAGGAAGAAGAAACCGGAGGGCTGGGAGAGGATGTCAAGCGTCTTCTGGAACAGTCCCTGGCTGAAGCAATGTCTGAAAACGCCTTCCTGGTCGGCACCGAACATTTGATCCTGGCCATGTCCAGGGACCAAAACAGTACCGCCATGCGTGTTTTGGGGATGCTTGGCATCACGCCTGAGCAGCTCCAGCGCCAGACCGCCCGGGTCATGGATGAGTACAAACGCATGCAGGACTCGATTGAAAAACTAAAACAAGAGGACGACCTGGAAAAGAGCGACGTGATCAGCCGCCGGGGTGTTTCCCGCAGAAAAGAAAAAGACGAAGGCAAAACCCCGCTGGTCGATCAGTTGGCCACCGATTTGACGGCGCTGGCTGAAGAAAACAAGCTTGATCCAGTCATTGGAAGAATCAAAGAGATCGAGCGCGTTATCCAGATCCTGGCCCGGCGTACCAAAAACAATCCCGTTCTGATCGGAGAACCGGGTGTTGGTAAGACAGCCATCGTTGAAGGTCTGGCTCAGCGCATCGTAGAGGGGGATGTGCCCGCTTTGCTGTTGAACAAACGCGTATTGCAATTGGATGTGGGCTCGATGGTGGCCGGAACAATGTACCGTGGTCAATTTGAAGAGCGGCTCAAACGAGTGATCGATGAGCTCAAAAGCAGCGGCGCGATCGTCTTTATTGACGAAGTGCACATGCTGGTAGGGGCTGGTTCGGCAGGTTCTTCTGTTGACGCGGCCAACATCCTCAAACCCGCGCTTTCCCGCGGGGAGCTGCAAGTGATCGGCGCGACCACCTCAAACGAATACCGCAAAAATATTGAAAGCGATGCCGCTTTGGAGCGTCGTTTCCAGCCTATTGTGGTAAATCAGCCCAGTGTGGAAGAAACCATTGAAATTTTGCACGGCTTGCGCTCGAATTATGAAGAACACCACCGC
>JAQVUC010000169.1:1893-3806 GCA_028699715.1 Anaerolineaceae bacterium
ATGTTCCTGGGACCCACCGGTGTTGGCAAGACCGAACTGACCAAATCGCTGGCACGCCAGATGTTTGGGACTGAAGAAGCCTTGATCCAAATCGACATGTCTGAATTTATGGAGCGGCACAGTGTCAGCCGTCTGGTTGGCGCGCCTCCCGGCTATGTTGGCTATGAAGAGGCAGGTCAGTTGACCGAAGCCATCCGCCGCAAGCCTTATTCCATCGTTGTCTTTGACGAGGTTGAAAAAGCGCATCCTGAAGCCCTGAACATGCTGCTTCAAATCATGGAAGAAGGGCATCTGAGCGATGCCAAGGGCCAAAAAGTGGATTTCCGCAACGCTATTGTCATCATGACTACCAACATTGGCGCGGACTTGATCCGCCGACAAGCCGGTTTGGGGTTCTCGTTGACAGTAGACGAGGAAAAGGAAGAAGAGCTTGAATATAAAGACATGCAGAAGAAACTTCTGGAAGCTCTTAAACGCAATTTCAGGCCTGAATTCATCAACCGGCTTGATTCGGTTATCGTTTTCCGATCGCTGAATCGCAGAGATATCCGCCAAATCGTCGAGTTGGAAATCGCCAAGGTCACTGAACAGCTGGAAGAGAAAGAAATCAAGCTGGTTCCCACCGAAGCAGCCTTGGATTACCTGGCTGAACTGGGCTATGACCCCGACATGGGCGCCAGACCGGTCCGCCGCGTGATCACCCAGCAAATCGAAGAAAAACTTTCTGATGAAATTCTGGCGAAACGCTTTGAAACCGGCGATACAATTCAGGTGAATGTAGAAGAAAAAACCAACGCGGATGGTGAGACCGAAAAACAGATCGTCATGACCCGTCTGCAAGAACAAGAGGAAACGGCTCAACCCGAATTGATTGGGATCTAAGCGAGGATCAATGGCAAAAAGCTACACACGCTATGTTTGTCAGGTATGCGGAAAAACCAGTTCCCGTCCCTTTGGACGCTGCCCCAGCTGCTCAAGCTGGGACAGCATGGTTGAAGAAGTTGTCCACGAGACCCCTCAAAAAGCCACTTCCCGCGTGCGCGGGATCACTGGAAGTTCCCAGGCAAAGCGTCTGGCAGACATCCAGGGTGAAAAAGAAGAGCGTGTGCCGTTGAAGATGGAAGAGTTCGCCCGCGTTTTAGGGGGCGGAATCGTGCCCGGTTCCATCGTTTTGATCGGAGGCGATCCGGGCATTGGCAAGAGCACGCTCACCCTGCAAATGGCGATGCAGCTGGCTGAAGAGAATACGGTTTTGTATGTCTCAGGCGAAGAATCGGAGCGGCAAATCAAGATGCGAGCTGTGCGCCTGGCGCAAGGGGCTGCTTTACCGCGCGAGCTTCTGCTGGTGACCGAAACCAACCTTGAGGTCATATTTGACCATATTCAACAGATCAAACCAGCCTTGGTGATTATAGACTCGATCCAGACAGTGACCATGCCGGAGATGGAATCGGCGGCCGGGTCGATCTCACAAGTGCGCGAATCAGCCGCCAAACTGCGTGAAATGGCCAAGCTGACCGGGATCACGGTTTTCCTGATCGGTCATGTCACCAAAGAGGGCACCATTGCCGGGCCCAGAGTGCTGGAGCATATCGTAGACACCGTCCTTTATTTGGAGGGCGAACATTTCCAGTCTTATCGCTTGCTCCGTTCTGTCAAAAACCGCTACGGCGCCACCAGCGAGGTGGGCGTTTTTGAGATGCAGGAACGAGGCATGGTGGAAGTGCGCAACCCCAGCGAGGTCTTTCTGGCAGAGCGCATGATCAACGCGCCCGGTTCGGCTATTGCCGTGACCATGGAAGGCACCCGCCCACTGCTGGTTGAGATCCAGGGGCTAACCACCCCAACCAGTTTTGGCAATCCGCGCCGGACCGCCAATGGGATCGATTTTAGCCGTCTGCTGATCATTAGCG
>JAQVUC010000170.1 GCA_028699715.1 Anaerolineaceae bacterium
GCCCCAGCTCGTCTTTGACCTTGCTGAATTTGCGCATGGCAAAGTAACTTCTGACGGAATCCACTTCATTTTCAAAATCAAGCAGCTTGAGCTCAAGATCATAGAGGTAAGGATGGTCAGGATGCCATAGTTTTGCGTCCGGGATGTGAAAAATAAGGGTGCTTTTGGCCGTTCCCTGGGCTTTGGCAACTTCAACGCCTTCAAAAAAAGCGCTTGCCTCGACTCTGCAACCTGTACGTAAGGCTTCATCACTAAGTTTGAGCTTTAACTCAAGCATGGAAGTATCAACGGAAGGCTTCATTTTGAGAGAGCGGATGTACTGTTTGGGGAGCACCTCCAGCCAGACCGTCTGCCAGATGCCCGAAATCGCGCTGTACCAAATCCCGCCCGGTTCAAGGCGCTGCTTTCCTTTTTGATGCAAGGCCTGCTCGGTTTCGTCCTGCACAAGCACAAGCAGCTCATTTTCTTCTTTCTTTAGAGCCTGGGTGATATCAAAGCTGAACGGCAAAAAGCCGCCCCAGTGATCCCCCACCAGCTGGCCATTGACCCAAACCTGGCAGGCAAAATCGACCGCGCCAAAATGAAGCAGCACGGTTTCATCGTCTGAATATTGGACCTCAAATTTGCGCTGGTACCAGAGTTTTTCATCCGGCTGCAAAACCCGCTCAACACCTGAAAGGACGGATTCAGGGGCAAAGGGGACTAAAATTTTCCCTTGATGCTCGGTTGGTCTGGGCAGATCGGCTGCTTGAATGGAATACTGCCACCATCCGTTGAGGTTCTGCCAGTTTTCCCTCACCATCTGTGGACGGGGATACTCCGGCCAGGGGATGGGTTGAGCCGGCTTCCAGGGGGTGGTCAATTTGTTCGTTTGCATCTCAGCCATGATACCCGATTTTCTCCAATAGCTGTTTAGACTTCAGAAATGGGATTGGAATCAAAGCCAGCAATCCAATGATGGCTCCAACCTGAAAAATCAATGGAACTGCCAGAAATCCCGGCTTTCCATCAAGAACGGTTGGAACACCAAAATTGCGAATTAACGCAGATCCAATTCCCGGCCCGATCAACATGGGTGTCAGGACCCAGAAGATCATCCTTACGCCCAAAAACCTGCCCCGGCTTTGTTCCGGCAGCAGCTCTTTTAACCAGGATGTCGAGGCGATCGCGGCTGCCATATTGGACGCCTGCCAAATCAGTCCGGCTAAGGCGAGAAAGGGCACAGACTTGACCAGGGAAAAGCCGAAACAACCGAGACAGGTCAAAAGGATCGCTAAAGCGAGCATCAACTTTTTGTTGATGCGGTCAGCCAAAATCCCCAGGGGGATAGCCAGCAGAGCGCTGCCAATGATTACAGCACCGCCAATGACCGAGTATTGGCTTTTCGTCACTCCTATGGTGTGGTTGATATAAATGAGCATATATGGGAAGGCGACTTGGAAACCGATCCCCAAAAGCATGGCGCTGACCAGGAGCAGAAACAAGGTTTTATTTTCCAGGATGGTTTTCAAATCGAACAAGGATCGAATTTCCTGCCAGAATGGTGTAACGCTCTTTGGGTTTTGGGTGGATGGAACTTCTTTTAGTGCTCCACCTGCGAACAAACCGACCACCATGACGATCCCACCAAGCAAATAAAAGAAAATGAAATAGCCCACGGTATCGATCAGAACCCCAGCCGCAACGATGGAAATCAACTGGGCAATAAAAAGGCTCAAATTCAGAACGCCTTCAACCCTTCCCCGGTTATTGGTTGGGGCAACATCTGCAGTCCAGGCATTAAAAGCAGCGTCATTGGCCATCGAGCCAAAAAACGTCATAAGGCAATCTACAAGTACAACCATGACCACCGCTAGCGTGATATTTTTTACGTAGGCAGTCATCGGAAAAATTGCGGTCATAATGCCCCAAAAAACATAACCGACAAGAATGTAGGGTTTTCGTCGCCCCCATTTTGACCGCGTACGGTCGCTAAGCGTCCCCATGATCAGGGTTGTCAGCGTTGCGACGATGGCACTGGCAGCCACCATCCAGGCAACTGGACGAGGGTTAGGTGTGATCGTGTCGTAGACAAAACTGTTGAACCAGGTGTTTTCAACCGACCAGGCAATTTGCCCGGTGATGGCCAGCGCGGCCATTATGATCCACGTTTTTGAAGGGATAGCAGAATTTGATTGATTATCTGATTGCATCAATAACCTCAATGTGAACTGGCTTTATTCTAAAGTACTCTGCTGTTTTTGTGGCGGAATTTACTTTTTAGGAACTTATTCTGTCCCTGCACACATTTTTGAGAAAGTAATTTTTCAAGAGCTTTTTGTGAAAAGTTCAGAGCCCTTAAGCGTAAATTTGTGGTTTTATTTCGTAGATTTGATTAATGACTGCTCTGCAAGAATAAAAAAACCCCCGCGAAAACTCACGGGGGCTGGTCTTAGATTGAGGGATTTATGCCAAAGCGGTTTCAACCACTTTAGCAAAAGCCTTGGGATCGTGCACAGCGATATCAGCCAACATCTTGCGATTGATAATGATCTCATTTCTGCGCATCCCGGCGATGAAACGGCTGTAAGTCGTTCCGTTCAGGCGGGAAGCAGCATTAATACGGGCGATCCAAAGACGGCGCAGGTCGCGTTTGCGATTGCGGCGGTCATTATAGGCATACCATTGAGCATGCAGGAAAGCCTCATTAGCTCGCTTGAATAAGTGATTGTAACTGCCGCGATAACCACGGTTATGGGCAATCAGCCGTTGATGACGGCGTCGGCGATATGGTCCACTCTTTACTCTTGCCATAATTACTCCTTTGCGGTCCCCTGGGCGTCAGACTTTTCAGTCTCGTTGTAAACACCCAACAGCCACACTACTCCGAATTCGACAGGACAGTCTTTAGTCCTTTTTCCTCATATAGGGTGCCAAGCGCTTTATGTGCTTGACCAATCCATTGGTGTTGACCTCAATCGTCTCCGCGAGCAAATATTTTGTTCGCTTGGAGGTGTTGCGGCGCAAGTGGCCTTTCCCGATTTTGGTACGAACAACTTTACCTGTACCGGTCATGCGGAAGCGTTTGGACGTAGCCTTATGAGTTTTTAATTTGTATTTTCCACTACTCTGTTTACGTGGCACGATCAAACTCCTCTAAGAAAATCCAACGGCTGTGATTAATACCAGCCGTTGGTCATTAAACCAAAAAAATATTATACCAGAAAATCTGCTCTGTCAACAAGGTTGAAAAACGAATTATTTTTTCGCAGGGGTCAGCATCATGAACATGGTTCGCCCTTCCATGTTAGGTGCCTGTTCAATTTCAGATACATCCTGCAGCTCTTCAGCAATTTCCCGTAAATCTTCCAGTGCCAGCTCCGGATAAGTGATTTCCCTTCCTCTAAAACGAATCGTGACTCTTACTTTCATGCCGCTTTCAAGCCAACGGCGCGCGTCACGAACCTTGAAACTCTGATGATGATCGCTTGTTTTAGGACGCAAACGGATCTCTTTAATTTCAATTTTCGTTTGAGATTTGCGAGCTTCGCGCTCTTTTTTCTCTTTTTCGTAAAGGAATTTACTATAGTTGATGATCTTGCATACTGGTGGTTCAGCGTTTGGGGCGATTTCGACCAAATCCAAACCGGCCTCATTTGCACGTCCGAGTGCGTCATGTATGCTTACGATACCAACATTTTCTCCAGTTTCATCAACCAGACGAACTTTTTCTGTGCGGATGCGCTCATTAATACGATATTCTTGTTTATTGCTAATTTTCTTATTCTCCTTAATACTAAAGCTTGGTAACTACCAAAAAATC
>JAQVUC010000171.1 GCA_028699715.1 Anaerolineaceae bacterium
TTGTATTTCTCAAGATACTTTCCAGTGACAGAGTCATAGTTTGGGTTGGTGGCCAGATCAAAGACGGTGCTAGCGCCCGATTGAACTGAAACGCCCCAGGAAACAGGCAGAAAGCGGATCAACTTGGTGCGGATGAGCCCCGGATGGATGCTGTTTGCTGTGATATCTTTTTTATTTAATTGTTCGGACAACTCGCGGGTGAAAGGGATCATGAGCAGTTTTGACCGGCAATATGCCACCCAGCGCCAGAAGAATTTTGACTGAGGATCGCGCAAGTTGTGCCAGACAAAGCGGTGACCGATAGAGCTCAGATTGACGATCTTCGATGGCTTTTTTCCATCAAGCAGCGGCAGGAGTGACAGCGTCAGCAAAAATGGTGAAATGTAATTCACCTGCAAGGTTTGCTCAAAGCCATCCTCGGTGATCACTTTCTCATCAGGGTAGAGTCCGGCGTTGTTGATCAGGATGTCAAGCTGCTCCGTGTTGCTGATCACATCTTCAGCCATTTTTCTGACCTGGTTGAGCGAGGAGAAATCAGCAATAACGGTTTGAATGTTTTGCCTGGACGAATCCTCTGATATTTCTGTGACCGCTTTGTTTAGCTTATCCGGGTTCCGACCGTGCAAGATCAAGTGACAGCCAGTTTGGGCAAACATCTTTGCCAGTTCTTTGCCGATGCCGTCCGTGGCACCGGTGATCAATACCGTTTTTCCGTATAAGTCAGGATAATTTTTCATTTCAAAGGATTATAGCCGTTATCTTGGAGTGAATAGTTTTTATTTCACCATTCTGAGCTGGATTAGTAGTATGATTTTGTGATGGAACAGACAAAGGATCAAAACCAGACTGAAATCTCCACCCCCTCCGCCCCGGAAATAAACAAGCCTGGACCTGACGACACTTCAAAAAAATCATCCTTCAAAAATCTGCCCAAAAACGTCTGGGCGGTCAGCATCACCAGCTTTCTGATGGACATCTCCAGCGAGATGGTCATCAATGTCTTGCCGCTTTTCCTCTCAAACGTTCTGGGTGTCAAAACCAACATTATTGGTTTGATCGAGGGTATCGCTGAAGCCACCTCCAGTCTGTTAAAGGTCTTCTCCGGCTGGCTTTCCGATAAACTTGGCAGCCGCAAGTGGCTGGCAGTGCTTGGATATGGTTTATCTGCTCTCTCAAAACCGTTCTTTTACTTTGCGAATTCCTGGAGGTTCATTGCTGCCATTCGCTGGACCGACAGGGTTGGCAAAGGTGTGCGTACTGCCCCCCGCGATGCCCTGGTGGCTGATACGGTGCAGCCAGATCAGCGTGGTATGGCTTTTGGACTTCACCGCGCTGCTGATACAGCCGGCGCTATGCTCGGCATCCTCATCGCCGCACTTTTAGTCTGGCGCTTACAAGCGACTGACACGAGTTTTCAGCAAAAAACCTTTCAAACCATTGTTTTGGTCAGCGTCATTCCCGCTTTCCTGGCTGTGCTCGCCCTGGCTATTGGCGCTAAAGAAACGAAAAAAGGGAATGCCAGGGAGCTTCCCAAAATTACCTTTAAAGGTCTGGGAAAGAATTTTCTGATTTTCCTGGTGATCGTCGGCATCTTTGACCTGGGCAACTCTTCTGACGCCTTCCTGGTGCTGCGCGCGCAGGAGCGGGGCATGAGCGTTTTGCACATCTTGCTGATGTTGGCGGCTTTCAACCTGATTTATGCTTTGATTTCCACTCCCGCTGGAGTTTTATCAGACAAAATTGGCAGAAAAAAGCTGATCGTCACCGGTTGGGTTGTCTATGCTTTGATCTATCTTGGCTTTGCCCTGGCAAAAACTGCTATTCATGTTGGCCTTTTGTATACCGCTTACGGTTTCTATTACGGTCTTACCTACGGTACAGCCAAAGCCATGGTTGGCGATCTGATCCCGGAGCAGCTACGTGGGACAGCTTACGGCACCTACAACGCCATATTGGGAATTTTGGACTTCCCGGCTTCGCTGATTGCTGGTTTGCTTTGGAGTGGTGTGGGCAGTTGGGCTGGTTTTGGTCCCTCAGCGCCATTTTTCTTTGGGGCTGCCATGGCTCTGATCGCCTCGGTCTTCCTCTTGTTCTGGAAACCTGAACAGGCACAAAGCGCCGAAATTTAAGGCAAAGTATAATCAGAGTGTTATGAAAATTGGCGTTCTGGCTTACCGCTTTAAGTTCTATACACATCTCCGTTACATTCTTGACAAACTTCCGGAAGCGGAGTATGTGCCTGTCAAAGACTGGTATAGTTTTCTGCGACGAGGGGCATTGTTCCTCAACCGCCACCTGGGGAAACCACTATTCCAGACCTTTGATCTCAACAATCAATTTGATGATTTTGAATTGAACAAGGTAGACATCCTGCATTTTTCAAATGGCATCAGCTATGGCAGAACACCCTGGGTGACACAGTTTGAGACTGTGGTCCCGCGCTTTTCAAGCCTGATGCAGCGCTACCACGGGAAAGACAAGACTCCAATCAAGATGACACCCCTGTTGGCACGGGGTTTTGATGCGCTTACCCATCCAGCCTGCAAGCAAATTATCGCTTTGTCTGCTAGCGCGGCTGAAATGCAGCGCGACCTGCTCTCTGAATTGCCAGTGGAAAACCGGGAAGTCATCATGAAAAAGCTGATCGTCTTACATCCCCCTCAGGACGTTTTGCGGGAAAGTGTCCCAGCGCGTCACTATGATTCCGCCAATCCGATCCGGTTTATCCTGGTGGGGGCGGGCTTTTTCCGCAAAGGCGGACGGGAGACCCTGCTTGCTTTTGAAAAGTTGATCAGGGAGGAACAGGCGCCGATTAAGTTGATCATTGTCAGTTCGTTGCGGCTGGAGCCCTACGCGGCTCACGAAACAGAGTTTGACAAAGAGTGGGCGCTAGAATTCATCAGGGACCATGCTGATTGGATCGAACATTATGACGATCTACCCAATGAGGAGGTCTTAGACCTGATAAAAACCTGCGATATTGGACTTCTGCCCACCTGGGCTGACACCTACGGAGCTTCAGTTTTGGAAGCGCAGGCTTGCGGCTGCCCGGTGATCAGCACAGATATCCGCGCGCTGCCTGAAATCAACAACACCAACGTTGGCTGGCTGATCCATGTCCCCAAAAACGACATGGGTGAATCGCTCTACTCCACAGCCGAAGAGCGCGTCAAACTTTCAGAGCAGATCCAATCCGGTCTTGAAGCCATTATCCGCGGGATCGTTGCTGACCCTTCTGTGATTGCAACCAAAGGGCAGGCTTCAATCGAGCGCATTAAAGCCTTTCACGACCCTCAGGACTATGCCTACCACTTGCGAAGCATTTATCAGGCAGCTTTAGGCAGCTGAACGCAGAATTACTCGCTAAAATATCGATATTCGTGCACACTATTGGTGTGCAAGTGACAATTAAGTAGAATATAATTACCATAATCAAAGAAGAGGAGTTTATTATGATCGTAACAACCAAGAAGCTTTTTGAACATGCCTATGGCAAATACGCTATCGGCGCATATAACATCAACAATCTGGAACAAATTGTGGGTCTTTTCAAAGGCAACCTGGATTCTCAGGCGCCTTTTATTATCCAAATCAGCAAGGGCGCTCGCTCTTATACCAACAAGCTCTTTTTGGAAGGGCTTATCCGAGCCGCTGACGAAGTCTATCCTGAGGCGATTTTTGCTGTCCATCTGGATCACGGTGATGAGGCTACTTGTTACGACTGTATTAATTCCGGCTTTTATAGCTCGGTCATGATCGATGCCAGCAGCCATCCTTTTGAGGAGAATATCG
>JAQVUC010000172.1 GCA_028699715.1 Anaerolineaceae bacterium
AAGGTTCATGGTCTTATTATAAATCGAACAATACGCAGATCTGATGACTGCTCCAAACGAGCTTACGCTGAATGGCTGGCAATAGGTAATCCCGGTTATTTATCGCATCAATCGCTTC
Organism: Anaerolineaceae bacterium; assembly: GCA_028699715.1. Classification (GTDB taxonomy): domain Bacteria; phylum Chloroflexota; class Anaerolineae; order Anaerolineales; family Anaerolineaceae; genus Mesolinea. The sequence goes on from JAQVUC010000172.1 coordinate 119, forward strand.
CTTGATGCTTATTGCTCTTTCATATTCACCTGCCATAAATCAGCTCCATTTAGGTTTGATAGTTGTTTTGTTGTCAGAGGAGTTCATTCATCCTCTCCTGAAAATAGGCTGGGTATTTCTCCATCACTGCCATAGCTGCGTCTGGGTCTTTTTTCAGCGCCTTCACGATATCCTTCTTCTGAGTCGCTGCCAGGTTCAAGAATGCGGCGAGGTCCTGAGCAATGACACGGTCCGAAAAGCCAAGCTCGTATACGGCGATGGTTGTTTCGGTAGGCAGCCCATATTTCAGCCGCTTCTGAAAAAGCTGCAAACGATTGATTAGATCTCCGGTGCCATCTTTATCAATGGTTTCTATGAATTCAGATACAGCGCCTATAACAAGTGCTCCGTCATATGCGAGCGCTCCTTCGCAGACGTCAACGACGTGATCTATCTTGAAATCCCTCCGGCGTGTGCCCCATATCATCTTGGTTTCTCGCTCACGAATGATTTTTAGGAGTTTGCTGAATGGCTTTCCACTTATCCACCCATGCGCGATTTCTTTAAGCACCTCCGGCTTATCGAACTTGGTGAATACACTACTGCTGATATGTTTAGTAAGCAGTGGCCAAACAAGATCGAACACTTCTGTTTCATCAACAATCGAAAGCAGGTTATCAGAGTTGGTCTGAACCCACTCCTCAATATCTTGGGCATCCTGAATGCCGTAAAGCGTCCTTCCGTAAATCTTGCGGCGAGCCGGATCTGTGATGTTTGCTGATATGTTCCGAGCGAGTAGCCGAAACAGCTCGTGAATATGATTCTCTTTCTGTTCATCATCAGCCAGAAAAAAGGCAAGCGTCCCTTCGGCCAAACGAGTCACGTCGGCTTCCGAAAGCCCATCCTCCGTTTCATCCCAATGGGATAATAAAAAACTCTCAACGGCACATATGAGACTTATTCTCCAGACAACTTGCCGTTCGACACCATCTCTTGAGAAATTTTTATCTCCATGTTGCGCAGCTATCCCGGCAGACAATTTGGCGACTTCATCAGGATCGTCGATATAGGCCTTAGCAAAATCCAGTGCCTCCATGGTGATAGTGTATTTCTCGTCGTCACTCTTGATGGGATCGAATATCGATAGGAGATTGCTAATGCATGGCTCAGAATTGCGTGGTTCCAATAGTTCTTTCACCTGATTCCAGCGCCATTTATCATTGCGAGCTTTTCGCTTGTCATAAATAGCCGGATCAGCAAACAGGATACTGCCTTCGGTATGCATCCCGGCTCGGCCCGCTCGGCCAATTAGGTTGTGAAAATCGCGAACCTTGATACGCTCCATGCCTTGGTAGACACTGGTCACAATAAGGTATCGAATCGGAAGGTTTACACCCTGCGCCAAAGTGGATGTACAAACAACAAATCGCACAAGGTCGTCACGCATGGCATGCTCCACCGCCAGCCGGATACCATGCGGCGTATTGCCATGATGGGAGAAAATGCCGTGTGCCGCGCTCTGGGACGCCGGGGCGTCAGCACCGAGATTCTCGACATGCAGATGTCTCAGCCGCTCAACTTCCTTGGCGTCTGAAAAATCTGACGGTAAGGCCAAGGGTGCGCCTCTCTCGATAATATCAACGGCCTTTTCACAGACGCTGGCCGCTGTCGATTTCCTTCCGCAGAAAACAGCAATACTGCCATTCGGGACCAATTTGAGGCCAAGGTATAGTGCGATAGCCTGCCCGTCAGTTTTTTCAGGAAAAAAACGGTCGATACTTTCCCGCTTCTTCCTTCCGAGCTTGAATCTTTCAATCACCCTCGGAACGAAAAATTCATTCTTTTCGGCGTCACTGCTGTCGACGTACTCGATTCTTCCCAACTGATCTAGCCAGCTGGCGAATCCAACCGACCTGAAAGTCGGAATTAAAGTTGTACCTTCGACGACATTTGGCTCGCCGTTTAACCATTCTCCAACAGCCTCGGCGTTGCTGATGACCGCTGAGATCAGTACCTTTTGGGCACCTTCGGGAACCATGAATCGCAGCGATGTAAGAAGCAACTCGTATGTAATGCCTCGGGTGCCGCTGTCGAACTGGTGGCCTTCATCAAAGACCAGTAGGCCTACGTGGGAAGCCAGCTCCGGAGTCTGCCTAAGGACGTAGAGCAGCTTCTCGGGGGTTACCACCAGAATCTGTTGGTGCCCCAAAAGTTCAGCAATGTCGAAGTCGGTCTGTAGGGCATCGGACAATTCGTCCACCTTGGTGGGTTCGTTGTGAAATGCTTCGACGAGGCTGTTTTTGATCTCCTGGCAGAGCGCCCTAAATGGAGCGATGATGATAGCCAGTGAGATCCGGTCAGCAAGAAAGGCACTTCTAAGGATCAGTTCCGTTGCCTTTGTTTTGCCAGCGCTGGTGGGCATTTGAACGATGGCAGACTCGCCTTTAAGTACATCAGCCTTGCCCAAAAGGTGTTGTGCAGGCCAAAGCTCCTTGATGAACGATTCCTTCTGCAATGCATATAGCCACTTGTCACGAGGAAGATCGGAGTAGGACGGCAAAGCTTTCCAAGCGGAATTCTCCAGCTTTTTCCTCAACACAGCCGCGATTACATCACCCAAAAGAAGCTGCCTTGGTGTGCCGAAATCATAGACAGCGCCTTTCAGCTTGGTTGCCAAATCGAGAAGATTGTCTTCGCCATTCCCATCTTCAAAAAACTGAAGAATCCATTCTGAAATCCCAACAATGAATTCGCCGAACGGTCCCTCGGCTTCATCGAAATAGGTTTCAAGATCGGCCTGCAACAACCAGAGCAACAAGTCTTCCAAACCATCGCCATCTATGTCTGGGCAGTCACCATCTAAACGCTTGGCTAATACCGATGCGCTTCCAGGAAGATCACACATGTAATAGGAAGCGGAGCCCAGTAGCACGAGATATGGATCAAGTGTCTCGTTCAACTTTGACTGGAGATAGGAGTCGAAAAAGCGGGCGGAAAATAGCAGATTGTTTTTCAGCTCTGCGAGGGAATCGGGATCTGACTCCCCTCGGTTGATAGCGGCGGCAAGATCACCCAGAAGGCCTATCGAGATGGTGAAGAGCTTATTCGGATGTAGTGATAAATCTATGTCCTGATATTCTTCAGGTACATGGTACTCGATCATCTTAGCTTTTGATCGAGTAACACCAAGAAGACGATTGGATTTTCTATCAGGCCTCATCCGCAGCCCTCCTGTAGAGCTCGTGGACAAGGTCCATCAAGCCGGGTCCTTTGATAACCAAGAGGACAAGGCTGTCACCATTGGGATGAGGGAAGAACTCCTTTGATTTTGAAGATTTGGGAATTTTGCTACAGTCCGACGATGCCAGCTCATCACTATTGAAACATTCATCAGAAATGATTGCCGCCGCTCCGTAGGTCTCCCTATAAGGCATATCTACCGGGTTTTGAAATCTCTCGATTTTTTGAGCTTGTTCAGAGCCAATTTCAAAATGGAAAATCGACTTATAAATATGCATCCAACCCTGTATGATTATGCAATATCATCCACTGTAGGTTCACTGTAGGTTGTTGGTTGGGCGAGCAGCGAAAACCAAGGTGGCTTTTCGGCAGCCGTAAGCCCGGCAGCATGGCTTTCGGGCATGACCTGGCAGCCCTTGCAACCAAGAGCGTGCATGTTCAGCGCTT
>JAQVUC010000173.1 GCA_028699715.1 Anaerolineaceae bacterium
GGCGATAAAAGAATCCTTGTCAATCTCCAAAAACAAACCTTGCACTGCTTTGAAGGTTCACGGGAAGTATATTTTTGTGAGGTTTCGACTGGCTATATCCGCGAGGGAAAATGGCTGACGCCCCCTGAAACCACCCCGGTTTGGCGCAAAATGATTTCACTGCACATGAGTGCTGGTGGAGTATCTCCTTTCGATTCACCTGGCATCGCCTGGACCACGCTTTACCACTCAGATGGGCAGGCTATCCATTCGGTTTATTGGCATAATAATTTTGGCGTCGCCCTCTCTCACGGTTGTATCAATTGTCTTCCTCACGATGCCAAGTGGATTTGGCGCTGGACGACCCCAAGTGTGGGTCTGCTCCCCGGGGAATTAACGGTCAAAGACAGCAGTCAGTCAACCTTCGTACAGGTGATTGAGAGTTAATAGAACATTCATGCCTGTACCGGATCAGAACAAACAGGGGTTTAAGAGAAATTACGTTGAAGTCCAACCTTCGCATAAAAGTCTTGCCAGTAAAACAGGCAGCTGGTTCTCAAAACATTACCTCGGTTTAATCAACTTAACGCTTGCTCTGTATGTGTTTTTGGCTTTACTCGCACCAGTTCTGATGCAGGTCGGCAGGGTGGATGGAGCAAACCTCATCTATCGCTTGTATCGTCCTTTTTGCCATCAACTGGCATACCGTTCCTTTTTCTTGTTTGGCGAACAACCCGTTTATCCACGGGAGTTGGCAGACATTGAGAATTTAAGACCCTACGAAGAGGTGACAGGTAATGATGGAGATGAGATCTATGCCGCCATAGACTTCAAAGGTAATGAAGAACTTGGTTACAAGGCCGCCCTCTGCCAGCGGGACCTGGCGATTTATGCCAGCCTCTTATTGTTTGGATTAGTTTTTGCGGTTAGCGGAAAGAGGATCAAACCTCTACCTTGGTATCTTTGGATATTGCTTGGGCTGCTGCCAATCGCTTTGGATGGGGTTTCCCAGTTAGTCAGTCAGTGGGAATTGAGTTTTTTGCCGTGGTTGGCTGTCCGTGAGAGCACACCTTTTTTGCGGGTATTGACCGGATCTTTGTTTGGTTGGTTTACCGGCTGGTTTGGGTTTCCATCGATTGAAGAGCTTGTTCCCGGAAATAAAAGGCACAAACACTTCAGATAATTAAGAGAGAGCGGGAAGAAACTTGCTAAGACGAGAAACGCAGGGTTTGGTAAGCTACCACTTTAACTCCTTTGATGAAAAGTTGATCAAACATGCTGTCTACACGAGGTTGGGTGGAGAATCCGAAGGCGCTTATCGCTGGCTAAACCTGGGTGGAACGAACGGAGACAAGCCAGAACACGTCTATCAGAACCACCTGAAACTGTTTTCAAATTTTGGAAGACCTTTCGAAAGCCGTTATGATGTCTGGCAGGTACACGGTGATACCATCCGTTTTACGGAATCACCCAGACCTGAAAGCCAAAAACACCAACCGGCTGATGGGATTTTTACTCAGAACCCAGAAGTTACCCTGATCATGCGCTTTGCTGATTGTGTCCCACTTTTTTTCCACGATCCTGTTGAAAAGGTTGTCGGTTTGGTGCATGCCGGATGGCAAGGGACACTCTTGCAGATTGGATCGGTTGCGGTCAAAGCAATTGCAGAACATTACGGTTCAAAGGCTGAAAACCTTAAGGTGGGAATCGGCCCTTCGATTTGCGGCAAATGTTATCAAATCGGAGAAGAAGTCAGGCAGAAATTCTTGAGATCGTGGGGTGAAGCAGCTGAGACCTTTATCCATAAGCTTGACGGAAATTATTCTTTGGATCTCTGGCTGGCCAATGAATGGGTTTTGCGGAATGCCGGAGTACAACAGATAGAACAATCGCATATTTGCACTGCGGAAAATTTGCATGAATGGTATTCTTACAGAAAGGAAAAGGGACTGACTGGCCGTTTTGCGGCGCTGATTGCCCTTGCCAAATGAGGTAAACATGCAAAATATAAGTAACCTTTCCGATATCTGTGAGCGCTTGGGGGAATTGAAGACTGGTATTGAGCAAGCTTGCCAACGCAGCAGACGTGCAAGCTCAGAAATATCCATCCTGGCGATCAGTAAACGGCAGCCGATAGAGGTTATCAAGACTGCCTATGCCTGCGGAATACGAAATTTCGGTGAGAATTACGTCCAGGAAGCGATGCAAAAAATTGAGCAGCTCTCAGACTATGATGATATCTATTGGGCTATGGTTGGGCACATTCAAAGCAATAAGGCACAAGCAGTAGCCCAAACATTTTCAAGTGTGCATTCTTTGGATTCGCTGAAATTAGCCCAGTCGTTGAACAAAAACAGACCGGAGCAACTGCCCCCACTTGATGTATTTATTGAGGTCAATTTAGCTGGAGAAGAAAGCAAAACAGGTTTTCCTGCTCAGCATAGAGAAGATTGGGAGAAATTAATCCCCATTGTTGAGAAAATCCAAACTTTGGAGAAACTGAATTTGAAGGGTCTCATGGCTATGCCACCCTTATTTGATGAGACTGAGCAGGTGCGGCCTTATTTTACGCGCTTGAGAGAATTGAGAGACTTTTTGAACAGCCAGATTTCAGGAAAAAAGCTTCTAGAGCTTTCAGCTGGGACTTCCAGTGATTTTGAAATTGCTATCGAGGAGGGTGCAACAGTCATTCGTATTGGTGAACGATTGTTGGGACCTCGAAATTATTCGAGATGAGGATTTGTGGACTTAATTTTATTGTTTATCAGGATTTTCTTTAGAACAGCTGAAATTCTTGTTTTTGGGCATGTGCTCTTATCGATGTTCATGCCAGCTGACCGATCCTTGCGGATTGGGATAGCCAGAATTGTGGATCCGATTTTGGCCCCGTTTCGACGCTTCATTAAACCAATCAATGGCATCGATTTCAGCCCGGTTGTTGCAATAGTAGCAATCAATTTATTGGAATGGCTGGTTTCAAGACTGGTTATCAGTCTTTTTTGAGCTTATATCAGGTTTATAAAGGATACGACCACAGCTCTTGCATTTCAGGAGCACTTCCGGACGGGCTGCCTGTTGAATTTCGCTAGGGGAGAGTTCAACCCCGCAGGCTTTGCAGGCATCATCAACAATTTCGACTACTGCCAGTCCAGCTTTATTCTTGAAGAGTTTTGAGTACTCCTCCAAGGTAGAGGGGTCCAGTTGAGCGCGCAAAGCTTCCCGTTGGGAGTTGATTTTTGGCAATTGCCCGAGCAGTTTTTCGCGTTCCCCCAACAATAGTGAATTTTCTGTAGCTTTTTCGTCGATAATGGATTGCAGATTTGATTCAGCCCGTTTTAAGATTGCCTGGGTCTTTTCGGCAATTTCCAGGGCTTGGAAGTGTTCTTCTTCAAGCTTTTTTATGTTCCGGGTCAGAGCTTCACTCTCTGCCTGTAAATCTTGTAATTCTTTAGTGTTGCTGATTTTTCCACCAAACAATTTGGATTGGGTCAGCTTCAACTTCAGAGTTTTCTCTTCCACTTTTCTTTGGATTTCATTGACGGCAGACTCACTTTGGGCGTGTTCGCGGGCAGCCTTTTCTACTATCCGCCTGGCTTTCATGAGCGCTTTATCTGAAGCTATGGTCTGATCAATGAATCTTATCCGTTTTAAGCGCTGAATTCGCTGCGTATCGAGGAGTTGAAGGCGGTACAAGCTGAAAGTCTTGTTCATAGTGCTCCCAAAGTTGAATTGTTTAGATTATTGTAACATCTCACCGGTCAGATACAAGAAACAGGATTACTCTAGTAAGGGGAGTA
>JAQVUC010000174.1 GCA_028699715.1 Anaerolineaceae bacterium
CGTGGTTTATTCCCCGATGGACGCGGTCAAATTAGCCCAGTCAAATCCCGAAAAAAAGGTGGTTTTCTTTGCAATTGGTTTTGAAACTACTGTCCCATCAATTGCCACCAGCATTTTGCACGCGGAAAAGAATCAGAACAGCAATTTTTCAATTCTGCCGGCTAATGTTCTTGTGCCTCCAGCCATGCAGGCTATTTTGAACAGTCCCGATAACCAGGTCAACGCTTTTATGGCGGCTGGGAACGTCTGCGCTATCATGGGTTACTGGGAATATGAAGCAATCGCCAAGCAATATAAAACACCAATTGTAGTCACCGGCTTTGAGGCGTTTGATCTGGCCATGGGCATTCTGATGACTGTGCGTCAACTTGAACAAGACCGCTTTGAGGTCGAAAACGCTTACCCTCGCTACGTCACCCGGGCAGGCAATCAAATCGCTCAGGCGATGATCAAACAGGTGTTTGAACCTGTTGATCGCCAGTGGCGCGGGATTGGCACCATTCCCCAATCAGGCTTGGGTCTTAGGGAAGAGTATCAAACCTTTGATGCCCTCCAACTTTTCGATCTCCCGTTAGATGAACTAAAGGAATCTCCCCTCTGTATAGCCGGTTCGGTCCTGCGCGGAATCGCCAAACCAACAGATTGCCCAGCCTTCGGAACGCTTTGCACTCCCTCCCATCCCTTGGGTGCGCCAATGGTTTCGGCTGAGGGAGCTTGCTCCGCTTATTACCACTATCAAGGTGTCAATTAAAATGGATCAAAACAAGCTCAGCCTACAAGGTCCGCTCTGTCCTGTGCCCATCAACGATCACCAGCAAATTGTGATCGGGCATGGTGCTGGTGGTAACCTGACCCATGATCTGATCAGGACTGTTTTCCAGAAACATCTTGGCAACGCCATCCTCAACCTGGGCAACGACGCCGCTTTGCTTTTGATGCACTCTGAAGTGCCTCAAGGCATGCAGCTGGTCGTTTCCACCGACGCGCACATTGTTTCTCCGCTCTTTTTTGCCGGAGGGGATATTGGCCGCCTTTCTATTTGTGGCACGGTCAACGACGTTTCCATGCTTGGGGCTATTCCCAAATATCTTACGGCCACATTTATTCTCGAAGAAGGCTTCCTCATCTCAGACCTGGAAAAAATCCTGACCTCAATGGCCCAAGCCTGCCTTGAAGCGGATGTAAGAATCATCGCCGCAGATACCAAAGTAACCGAAAAAGGCAAGTCGGATGGGATCTTCATCAGCACAACCGGGTTTGGTTGGGTTTCCCACCAGTGCCAAATCTCAGGTCGGAATGCCAAACCTAACGATGTGGTGATTGTCAGCGGACCGCTTGGCAATCATGGCATCGCTGTGGCTGAAGCCCGCGGAAACCTTGGCTTCCAAAGCCAGATCCGCTCAGATGTGGCTCCCCTGAATCACATGATTGCAGGCTTGCTCGAATCCGTTCAGGAAGTCCACGTTTTACGTGATCCCACCAGGGGTGGGCTGGCGACGACCCTGGTTGAAATTGCCAAGCAGAGCCAGGTGAGCATCAAGTTGAATGAAGAAGACATTCTGATTGACAAAGACGTCAGAAGTGCTTGTGATATGTTGGGTCTGGACCCGCTCTACATGGCCAACGAAGGCAAAGTGGTTGTCATTTTGCCGGAAGAATTTGCAGAAAAAGCCCTGGAATCATTGCAAAAACACCCTTATGGAAAACAAGCCAGGATGATTGGAAAAGTCCAGTCCAGCTCAGAAGGAAACTTGTTGTTAAAAACCCTGCTTGGAACAACACGCCACCTGGACAGGTTGGCTGGAGAGATGCTCCCCAGGATATGTTAGGTCCTATGCACTCAAGACGATGGATTTGGCTGCTGCTTTTAACAATGGGCATTTGCCTCTTGTCCCTGCAAGCCTGTGCTGCTCAAGAAATTAATTCTGAAACATCGACGTCAATTGCAGCCGCTCAAGAAACCCCAACCAATGTCGCTGTCTCAATAAGAACTATTTCACCTACCCAAAAAAGCCCTTCAATCATCGCACCAACACCTGTAGAAACACTTTCCACGCCGAAATCAGACACTGACCTGGAAAAAGTTCTCGAGGAAAGTCTGATCAGTGGTGTGGATTGGTTCATTATTGTGGAAGATGATCAAGGAGAAATCCTTTTCAGCAAAAACCCTGACCAAAGTTTTGCCCCGGCTTCAATGATAAAAATCCCAACCGCTATGGTCGTTTTGAAACTATTGGAAGATCAGGGCAAAACCTTGGAAGACATCCAAACCTATGGTATATCCGGCAGGAATTTTTCGGACTTGCTTTCAGCCATGGTGGTCAACAGCGAAGAAAAAGCAACCGAAGCTCTCGAATTCTTTGCCAGGGGAGACAATCGCTTAGCAGACATCCTCAAGGGCTGGGGACTCACCCAAACCACTTACGATCCACGCCGGAGCAGCGCCGCAGACCTGCTGCTTTCGCTGAAACTACTCAAAACTGATCAGGCTCTCAAACAGGAATTTACCCGGTTCCTGCTTGATCAAATGGCAGTTTACACGAGCAATGATGAAATACTGCTGGGCAGGCTGAATGAAAAACTGCCCCAGTGCGAGTTCTCCAACAAAAGGGGCACCATGCTCAATCCCACCATTGTCGCTGATATGGGCATTTTGGAGTACGGTGATTCCTACTGGTATCTGGTGGTTGCCGGAACACCAGCCCCAGACTCTTTAGCCACGTTTGAAGATATCCAGGCCTCACTTGAAGCCTTTGCGGAATCTTTCGGGGACTATGTTCAGGTACAATTAGAAAATTCAAGTGTAGATTAAGAATTCTTGACAAAGCTTTTTGGAACAGTATACTTAGCCTTTAGTTTAAATTGATCGAGGGAATAATGAAAATAGATTTTCAAGAAACAACAGATGATTTAGCAAAACGTATTGATATCCACTCCCGTTTCGGCAGCCGTGATATTGACGAATGGATGCTGGAAATCCTTGACCTCAAGCCAGGGATGAAAATCCTCGATGTCGGCTGCGGCTCCGGCAAGCAGTGCTTTTCCTTTTTCCATCATTTGAATGGACAAGCCGAAATCACCGGGACTGATGTTTCTGAATCATTGCTGGATGACGCTCGTGAAAAGAACAAAGCCATTGACAATGCGGTTGATTTCCGCTTTCTTGATTTCAATCAGAGCTTTGATCTGCCCGAGAATCACTATGACCTCATTTCCGCTTGCTTTGCCATTTATTACGCACAGGACATCCCCTTCACGCTGAGCGAAATGCATCGCCTGCTTGTCCCTGGCGGACGCCTGTTCACCACTGGACCGATGCCTGCCAACAAACATGTTTTCTATGACGTCATCAAAGAAGCCACTGGCAAGCCCATCCCGCCCATGCCGGGCAGCTCACGCTATGCTTCTCAAATCTATGGAACCATGCAGGATCTTTTCAGCAAAACCGAGCAGCACATCTTCGAAAATCCGCTCACCTTTGAATCAGTTGAGCCGTTCATGATTTACACCCGTGCTTCCATGTCTGAAGACCGCAAATTATGGAACTCCTTATTCCAGACGCACGAGGAATTCGAAAAGGTCATGGGGCAAATCGAAGAAGTAGCCCGCAAACGTATCGAACGTGATTGTAAGTTAGTGATGACCAAGGTGGTTGGTGGTTTCATCGCCACGAAATGAGGAATCTTTAATGAAAAATATGACTTTTTATGGCAAATCCCTACTCTTTTTAGGAGCCCACCCGGATGATATCGAACTGGGATGTGGAGCCTTTA
>JAQVUC010000175.1 GCA_028699715.1 Anaerolineaceae bacterium
CTGGGAGACGGTGGGCATGTTGGGTTTTGTTTGTTTGAGAAAGTGAACCTTACCATATTCATCCCGAAAACGTTCTTCGGGCAGCATGGGATAGCCACGTAAAATCGAGTCGACCGCGGCGCCTACATCTCTGTGCACTTTGACGCGAGTGCGGTCCTGGATTTCAACCAGGATGGTAAAAGTTGGGGGTGATCTGCGTTCCAGGACAGTTTTTTGCGTGCCCCGTCTGCGCGCTTCGTCATCCGAGAGCGTGACAGAGGATACCCCGCCAATCAAATCCGACAGAGTCGGGTTGACCAGCAGGTTGTCCAGGGCGTTGCCATGGGCAGTGCCAATCAGTTGCACCCCGCGCTCCGCAATGGTGCGGGCAGCCAGGGCTTCCAGCTCACGCCCGATTTCATCGATCACGATCACTTCAGGGTTGTGGTTTTCAACCGCTTCGATCATGACTTCATGCTGCAGCGAAGGTTTGGGAACCTGCATGCGCCGGGCAGCACCGACCGCCGGATGAGGAACGTCTCCATCGCCACCGATCTCGTTTGAGGTGTCAACGATAACGACCCGTTTCTTCTCAGCCAGAATCCTGGCGGCTTCACGTAGCATGGTGGTCTTCCCCACGCCAGGTTTGCCCAAAATCAGGATACTTTCGCCTGATTCAATCAAATCTTCGATGATGCTGATGGTGCCATAAACAGCCCGCCCTACCCGACAGGTAAGCCCAACCACCTCGCCCTTGCGGTTGCGCAGAGCTGAGATACGGTGAAGCGTACGCTCCAAACCAGCGCGATTGTCAGCGTCAAAATCGCCGATGCGGTCGACCACATGCTCAATATCAGCATGGGTTACCACCCGCTCGAGCAATTTGACTTCCTCATCGACAAAACGGGCCTTGGGAACCCGGCCTAAATCGAGGATTATTTCCAATAAGTTATCAAAATGATTGGCTTTCCCTACTGCCTGCGCGATTTCCTCCGGGAAAACGTTGAGCATGGTTTCCAAATCATCGGTTATGTATTTAGTTTGTGTCATTCAAATTCATTCTTCTCTTAATCTGAGATGATTCTAACTTAATCTGATTAATTTTTCTCTACCTTAAAGCCTTTCTAACAGAATATTAATTCGATTATTTTTCAAAATGAGTATATCTGCAAGATAAAACAACCTTATTCAAGGCTGCAAATGTAACAGGTCGCCCGTTTTTCTAAAGGGACAACTTCAAGGTTCCCAAAATTTTGCGCTAATTCATCTCTGATGACTTTGATAAAGTTGAAATAATCGCCGCCTTCGGCGTACTCAACCACTGTTGTTATCAGAGAACGTTCATCGCTGTAATCATGCAAGATGGCCAGATGGCGGCCGACTCTTTTCATCTCCGAATAGAGTTTAAGGCGCATCTCAGTTTTGATGCCGTGAGCCATGTAAGCGGCGATTATCACATCGAAACTTTTATCCCTGAATGGCAGACCATCCACAGCGCCGTTTTGGATCAGGGTCAGCTTATGGTTTTCCGGCTGACGTTTTGCTACGCGCAGCATGCCAAGCGACTGGTCGACCCCAAAAGTGCGCAACCCCAGGTCAGAGAAAATTGAGGCCATGGCGCCGGAGCCGCAGCCAACATCAAGCACAGAAGAAAAGCGGGAAAGGTTGCAATCGATTTTTTCCTTATAGTAGCGTTGGTAATGTTTCCGCTGCCTGGCATAAAGAAAATGATAAACAGGGGAAATATTGTCAAATAACCTTCTTGAATTATTGGCTGCCATAGTTTGTCATTTCAACTTAAAGGTGTGCTTGATCTGGGTGATTGGCAGGGAACCTTCCACATTGCCGGTCTCAAAAATCTTTTGAAGCGCGCTCTGTTCCAGTTTGGTGCGCAGCACAAGGTGCTTGACCAGCAAGATATAAGAGCCTTTCTCCTGAAAGCCCAGTCTTTCCACCAAATCTTCGAGCCAGGGTTGATAAGAGCGGACGCAAAGATATAGCGGTCGGCCCAGCAAATCAGGGATCGAGCGCGGCAGAGTGCTAATCAAGGATTCAAGCTCTGCCTGGGGATCGGTAACAAGCTGCGCCCAAACGCCCTTGGGTCCGTATTCCAGGTCTGTGAAAGCAGCTAATTGCCCGTCACCCCGGTAGGCAACCAGGCCTAAGGCTGATTTGCGTGTCAGGGGTTCAAGCATCTGGGTTGCAGCCGGAACAACAGCCTTATAAATGTCAGTCATCTCGTTGATATCTTGCGAATTCCAAACCCGCCAGCCCTGAGCTGCACCTTTCTTGCCTTCTTTGCCTGAATCAAGCAGATAAACTTTTTGTCTTGCCCAAATGCAGAAGCCAGCCTTGCGAAAACTATCAAAAAGCGGGGATTTTTCTGGCAAGTCTGCCAGAACCCCATAGGACTTCCAGCCTCCCGCCTTTTTTACCAGGGCTTCCAGCACTTTTGTCAAATAGATCGGGTCGACTTCATCCTGACAACCAAGATAGCACATCTGCGCGTAAGTTTTGCTTTGTCTCTTCTCGATTTGCCCGTAACAACTCTGGCCGGAAGGTTCCTGGAAAATAAGCGCTTCCTGTTCCACCAAGGGCGCGATGCGCTGCATGACATTGCGCAAGTTGAAGGGTTTGCCCCGGGTATGCAGCCTGACCGCATCCAGGCTCTGCAAAAAAGAGCCTGAACGGCTAATTTTGTATAAATCAAAGGGACTTAATTTACTGATGCCGATTTTGCCAACTCCAAAAAATAGCTGTGAAAACGTAGATCGTCCGTCAATTCAGGGTGAAAAGACGTGGCCAGTAGCTTGCCCTGTTGGGCGGCAATGATCCTGCCGTCCGGCAAGCTTAACAAAGGTTGGGCATTTCCATATACTTCAGAGATAATGGGACCGCGGATAAAGGTCAGATGATAATCCGGTTCTGGGGGGGTCAAAAAGGGTACCGGGAGATTAATTTCAAAAGAATCGATTTGGCGGCCGAAGGCGTTGCGTTGAACGGTGATATCCATCAACTCCAACAGAGGTTGATTTGCCCCCACACTTTTGGCCATCAAAATCGCCCCGGCACAGGTGCCCCAAACGGCTTTGGTCTGACCAAAAACGCGGACGGCGTCCATGAGCTCATAAGCAATCAGAAGTTTCCCTATGGTGGTCGATTCGCCGCCAGGCAAAATCAAACCGGAAAGGTCTTGCAATTGTTGGGGCAAGCGCACTTCAGTAACATCAGCCCCGAGTTTCTCGAGGCTGATACGATGTTCACGGAAATCCCCCTGTAATGCCAGAACGCCAATTTTCATTGTGTACTTCTTCTCAATAAGGGCTTACCACCCGCGGTCGGCCATTTTTTCGTTGTCAGCTAACTCTGCTACTGAACGACCAACCATGGCTTCGCCTAAATTACGGCTGACCTCAGCAAGAATGCCTGGTTCTCTGAAGTGAGTGGTAGCTTTGACGATTGCCTGGGCGCGTTTGGCCGGGTCACCGGATTTGAAAATACCGGAACCCACGAAAATGCCATCAACACCAAGCTGCATCATCAAAGCGGCATCAGCCGGAGTGGCAATACCGCCGGCAGCAAAGTTAACCACAGGCAGCTGGCCCAATTCACGCACCTGCAGACAAAGTTCATAGGGGGCCTGGATGTTTTTGGCAAAGGTCATAACTTCTTCGTCAGGCAAGGATTGCAAACGGCGGATGTCACCATAAACCGAGCGAGCGTGGCGAACAGCTTCAACCACATCGCCTGTGCCAGGTTCGCCCTTGGTGCGCATCA
>JAQVUC010000176.1 GCA_028699715.1 Anaerolineaceae bacterium
CTTATCTTGAAAGCATCGATTACGAGCATGAGATCCAGAAAATTGAAGACCTCTTTGCTTCCCGACCGAGCCAGACCGGGATTTCTGCTTACTGCCTTGAAACCATGGCCAAACACGCCTCAACCAGGGAAAGACTGCCACACCTTGAGCACTTTTTCAACACGATTCATGCCTTTATCGGCGAGCCGGCAAATGTGCTCGATCTGGCTTGCGCGCTTGACCCGCTCTGCCTGCCCTGGATCAAACTCTCAGCAGGAGCCAGTTTCAAAGCCTACGATATCAACAAAGCCCGGGTAAGGTTTCTGGACACTTTCTTTGAACACGCTTTCCCCTATGCAAGCGCAATCCAGCAGGACATCTTCCTAAACTCACCGCAGGAAACTGCAGATTGTGCCTTTTTTTTCAAAGAAGCCCATCGCCTCGAAAAACGTCAGTCAGGAGCGACCCGGATTCTTCTGGAAAAGTTGAACGCTCGTACGATCATTGTCAGCCTGCCAGCGGTCGATTTGAAAGGTCATCATTCCCTTGAAAGCTATCATCGCGCCTTGATCGATAAGGCAATTGCAGACCAACCGTGGCAGCTGCAAAGCGAAAGGGTTGGCAACGAACTGCTTTTCTTTATCAGCAAGGAGCCGCAAACATGACAGAAACTAATTTGTTTAACCAGGCTCTTTCCCGTTACCAGGCTTATCTGACCCCTAAACAATTTGAGAGCTTGTTAGCAGAAACGGATAAAGAAGCCTACTCCGCGGTCCGATTGAATTTGCTCAAAGCCACTACTGATATTGCTGCCAGATTAACCTTTTTGAGTGAAAAATATGCTTGGGAGACCAAAGCAGTTGAATTTTCAGAGCACGCCCTCCAGGTGGTCAGCGCGCAAACCGCCCCTTCGCAAACGCTTGAACATAATTTGGGTCAGTTTTACATTCAGGACGCAGCATCTATGCTTCCGGTATCGCTCTTCAACAGCTCTGATGAACCCTTACTAAAACTGGATATGGCTGCCTCGCCTGGAGGAAAAACAACCCAAATGATCGACCAATCCCTCGACCGGGATTTCGTCATCGCCAATGACAGCTCCCTATCCCGACTCCCCGCCCTACGGACGGTCCTGCAAAACTGGGGTACAGCCAATAGCATGCTCACTAATTTTCCCGGAGAGAAATGGGGCGATTGGTACCCGGAAACCTTTGACCAGGTTCTTCTGGATGCCCCCTGCAGCATGGAAAGTCTGCGCGTTTCAGCCAGCCATCCTCACCGAGCCATCACAACGGACGAGCGCGACCGGTTGTCGCTCAGACAGCTGGCTTTGCTCGTTTCGGCGGCAAAGGCAGTAAAAACCGGGGGTGAATTGGTCTACTCCACCTGTACTTTGGCTCCGGAAGAAGATGAAGCGGTGGTTTCAGCCTTGTTGGAAGCCTACCCTGACTGTTTTAGCATTGACCCTCTGCCGGCTGAGCAATACAGGGTAAGAGGATTGACTGAGTTTGAAGGTCAAAGCTTTCACCCCGACCTGGCAAACGCTTTGCGGGTGTGGCCATTTGATTTTCATACCAACGGATTTTTTGCGGTCAAACTAGTCAAACAAAATTCCATCCCCGTTGAGTACAATTCTCCTCCTGCGAGGGAATTTAGATTGACGGGCTATAGTCCCCTTTCAAATGATCTGCAAAGAACTCTGGAGTCTTTTTTTGAGGATATTTATGAATTTGATTTTAAAAATAGCCTTGAAACATTCAACTTGGTTCCTTTCAGAAAAATTGACCAGATATACCTGCTCCCGCAAGCCTATCTATCTCATTTTGAAACGTTGCCCTGGAATGCGATTGCCATGCCGCTGGGACGCTTCATCAGGGACCGTTTTGAACCAAGTGTGGACTTTATCCTCAAATTTGGAAACGAATTTGCTGCCAATGTCTGGACCTTGCCTAATGAGAAAGTTTTGCAGTGGATGAAGGGCTTTGATATGCGTGGGATTGACCTGCCTGGTTACAAGACCGGAACGATTATCGCCATGCGAGACCAAGAGGGGAACAACCTTGGCGCGGCAAAATATTCCACCAAACGGCTGCGTAATTTGCTTCCAAACCGGAATTTAATGCATTAAAAAGTTTACCCGAACAGGCTGTCAGAAAGATTTCTAAGGATGGCCGTCCCAGCAATGCAGGCTGTTTCCGTACGCAGGATCCTGTTTCCCAGGGAAATTTGCTGGTAGCCGTATTTCTCAGCCAGGTCAACTTCCTCAGCACTGAAACCGCCTTCAGGACCAACTACCAACGCAATGGATTTCTGTTCGTGCTCATTAAGTGATCGGATTGTTTCGATGTCTACCATCCGCACAAGCGCTGTGCCTTCCCAGGCAATCAATCGCAGGCTGCGGTCTTGTGTGGATTGAAGCATTGTTTCAAAATCGCAACCAGCTTCCAAATGCGGCAGCTTCGAACGCTGACTCTGCTCCGAAGCTTCCCGCATGATCGCTTCCAATCGGTCCCGTCTGGCACTGTTGGGCTGCAGACTTTGGGCTAAAGACCGGGATGAAACAAAGGGCTGAAACTTTGCTACTCCTAATTCCGTCCCTTTTTGTAAGATCCACTCGATTTTTTCACGCCTTGTCTGGCTGTAACAAAGTGTCAGTTCAACACTTGGTTGGGCTCTACCTTCCTGTCGATCCATGATATGACCCAGGACCTGGTTGCCCTTGTTGCCGTCAAGTTGAACAAAGTATTCCCATCCTGAGTTATCCAGGACGATCACAGCATCTTTTTTGATATCCAGCCGTAAAACTTTCCGTATTTGTCTGGACATGCCCTCCGGAAAGGTCACTGCTCCATCAAGGATCTGGTTTGGGTTTAAGAAAAAACGGTGCATGGAATGATTTTACCTGATAAATTTAGCCTCGTATTTGTGTACAAGCCCCGGAGCAATACTCCTTTCTTACATTGTCTCCGTTACCTTCTCGCTGTTTCCTCAATCTGTAGTATAACCAGACTGATGGACACTAAGCAAAACACAGCTCGGGAAAAAGACGCGCTCCAATTCAAGTACCTTGATTTGGTCATGGTCAGCTTTACCGTCATTCTGATTCTGAGCAATTTTGCTTCTTCTGCAAAAATTATCGATTGGGGCATTTCGATCAGGAAAATCCCCCTGGCCTTCGACGCTGGCACGGTTTTTTTCCCCTTTGCGTACATTTTTGGGGATGTGTTGACCGAAGTTTATGGCTATTCGCGCTCCCGTCGGGTGATTTGGATCGGTTTCGCAGCTCTGGTCTTCACTTTTTTGATGTTCTGGCTTATCAGGGTTTTGCCCGCTGAAGAAACATGGCAGGCCGCAGTCGGACAGGATGCCTTTGAATCAGTCTTGGGCGGGATCAGTTTTGGAGGAATCGTTCTGGCCAGTGTCCTTGGCTATCTGATTGGTTCTTTTTCGAATTCGATCATCATGGCTGTGATGAAAAAGCTTTCCAACGGCAAACACCTCTGGACTCGCACGATTGGCAGCACCGTCATCGGTGAATTCCTGGATACTGCCGTTTTCATTGGGATCGCTTCACTGACTGGCGTCTTTCCTTGGGAACTGTTTTGGACTCTAACCCTGACAAATTACATCTTCAAGGTTGCTGTTGAAGCCTTGTTCACTCCCCTGACTTACGTGATAACCAGAAGGTTAAAAATGGCAGAAGGAGTAGACCTTTATTCAGACCTCACGGATCTAAATCCGCTTTCTTTTTAGGCTTTTCTTTTCGCAATCCTT
>JAQVUC010000177.1 GCA_028699715.1 Anaerolineaceae bacterium
CCAAACCTCCCGCCAGCAAGCCTACCTGGCTGATATCACCTATGGCACCAACAGCGAATTTGGTTTTGACTACCTGCGCGATAACATTTCCATGCAGTGGAATCATCGCGTCCAAAGAGGGCATCATTTTGCCATCATCGATGAGGTGGACAACATCCTGATCGATGAAGCCCGAACTCCCCTGATCATTTCCGGCCCTGCCCATGAAGATTCTGAGAATTACATGCGCATGGCTCAAATCGTCAAAGCGCTCAATCCGGAGGATTACGAAGTCAGTGAGAAAGACCGGAATGTCTCTCTAACGGAAGTCGGTTTGGCGCATGTGGAAGACATGTTGGGCATCTTGCTGTCTGACCCGGAACGCCCTGAGGATGTCACCCCGGAACAAGCCCGATGGATGGGCTTTTTGGAGCAGGCACTGCGGGCGCAACACCTGTTCCACCGCAACAAGGATTACATCGTTCAGCAGAATGAAGTAGTCATTGTGGACGAATTCACCGGGCGCATGATGCCCGGACGCCGTTGGTCAGATGGTTTGCATCAGGCGGTTGAGGCTAAAGAGGGCGTCAAAGTCCAGGCTGAAAACATCACCCATGCCACCATCACCATCCAGAATTACTTCAGGATGTATGAAAAACTTTCCGGTATGACCGGTACAGCGCTGACAGAACAGGAAGAATTTTTCCGCATTTATGGGCTGGACGTTTTACCAATCCCCTCTAACCTGGAATACAAAGCCGCCAGAGCTGATTCGGGGCTCAACTCTGAAGAAGCCAAAGATGAGAACGGCTACAAGTACACCTATTACTTTGCTGAAGATGATCCCAGCCAGATCCCTCTGTTTTACAAACGCAAAGATTACCCTGATGTGATCTACCGCACCGGTGAGGGCAAAATCCGCGCGATCGTGATGGAAATCATCCGTTATCACGTGATTGGAAGGCCTCAGCTGGTGGGCACAACTTCAGTTGAAAGTTCTGAAAGACTTTCAGACAGGTTGGCCCCGGAACAGGTCCGCCGCTTGCTGCAGGTCAGCTTAATCAGGCAAGCCTGGATGAAGTCAAAAGGCGTTCGGGAAGAAGATTATCTTGACGCTCCTGAATTAGCAGCCTTAAATGAACCCTTGGATCAATTGCGCATGGCCGAGTTACGCCGCATGGGGCGGGAATACGGTTTGACGACCATGGACCTGAATGACGAGAGTAATCGCTCTGTGCTTTTATCCTTGTTGAGTCTTGAGGAAAAAGATTGGTCCCGTCTGCAGACCATATTCGATGCCGGCGTGCCGCACCAGGTCTTGAACGCCCGCAAACACACTGAGGAATCGATCATCATCGCTGGCGCGGGGGCTTTTGGGGCGGTCACCATCGCCACGAACATGGCCGGGCGCGGTGTGGACATCAAACTGGGGGGCGAACTGGACGAAGCTTTGCTCTCCAAGGTAAATCAGGTCCTGACAAAATACAGCCAGGGCGATCCTTACGATATGACCATGCCAGAACGGCTGGAAGCGGTCAAAGCGCTTAATGCCGAACTGGAAGAAGACGAAGAAGAAGCTTTGGCATCCTTTGTCAACTATATGGATGACATGGCCAAAGTACGCGAGTTGGGCGGTTTGCACGTGGTCGGCTCGGAAAGGCATGAAGCCCGACGCATCGACAATCAGCTGCGCGGTCGGGCTGGCCGGCAGGGCGACCCCGGTTCTTCCCGCTTTTATCTTTCCTTGGATGACGATTTGATGCGCATGTTCGGCGGTCAACAGATGGAAGGCTTGCTTTCCCGTTTCAAAATCGATGAAAACATGCCCATCGAAATCAACATGATCAACAAACTGGTGGAGCAATCGCAAACCCGGGTTGAAGGCGCAAACTTTGATGTCCGCAAGCACCTCCTGGAATATGATGATGTGCTCAATACGCAGCGCAACCGTATCTACCAGGAGCGGGACAAGATCTTCACAAAGGCAGATCTGCACGAAGATGTGCGTGAAATGCTCCAAACCGAAATGCGCACCCGCGTGGAGAGCGGTTTGGCTGACCCAGAAGGTCCCTGGAAGTTATTAGCCTACCTGGAAGAGATCCAGCCGGCCATTTTCACTGACTTTGGTTCCTACCCCTCCTTTACCTTCCAGATGGTCATGGACAAACTGACCGAAACGGAAGACCCGGAAAGCTTAAAAAATGAACTGTTAACTCTGGTCAAGGAAGCTGTCCGGGCTGAGAACGAACACCTCCAGGCTGGCGCGGAAACGCTGTATGAGCATTTTGAGCAAAGCCTGAAGAATCAGCTGGAGCAAGGGCGGGAAACTCTGGAAGCCTATCTGGATACTTTGGATCCGGATGATAAGCATGATTACCAGGCTGAGATCGGCGCCATCATTGGCACGCCTGTCAGGCTGGGGAGCAATGAAGTGCAAGTCTTGCAGGAAAATCCGAAAAGCATGATCAAACCCCTGACCGACACCCTGCGCACAGGTATCACGCTCAACATCGCCCGGCGCCTGTTGATGACCTTCGAACGCAGGATCGGCGAAAAATGGCAGCTGAAGCCAACTGATTTGGCTGTTTTACCCTGGGATGAGCTCAAGGCAAGCATCAATGAACAAATTCAGGGCTCCATCAAACGGCGGGAAGAACGTCTGTTTGGTGAAAATGAAGAGATCAAACGTGATTTGGATGCCAACCAGGAGCTTTTGCAGGAAGCATTGGAAGATGATGATGCCTTGTTGAAGCTGCTGCAATTGACCACCCAGGGCAAACACGTTGCCTTTGATGAGCGTTCTCACCGCAAGCAACTCCGCACCCACAACCGCCTGACCTATTTGTTCTCGATGGCAAATGAGCTGAACGGTCAAGCTCCGGAAACAGTCAAAGAAGATATCCTGACACATTTACAGGGAGCGGAAGAGAGGCTGGCTGAAATTTTTGGGGCAAGTGATTGGAACCGCCTCAAGTTAAATGAAATGACTGTGGGCTCACTGCCGGAAGCCAGTCAAAAAGCCATCACACAAGAAGTAGGCCAGCAGGTTTGGGAAGACGTTGCGACTCAGCCAATGGCTGATGTGGATGAAGAATTGGTAGACAGAATCACACCGGTCATTGGATTCCAGTCTCAAAACCGCATCTACCGCGATTTGCTGCTGCGCACGATCACGGAAGCCTGGGTGGAATATCTGACCCGCATGGAAGCCCTGCGAGTCTCGATTAGCATGGAATCTTACGCTCAAAAAGACCCCCTGGTGCAGTACAAACGCCAGGCCAGCACCATGTTCAGCGAATTGCTTTCCGAGGTGCGCCAGGGCGTGATCAGTTACATGTACCGCTACCGTCCGGTGAAACCAGCAGAAGCTGAAACAGAACAAAACGCGACCCAGTCAATTTCAAGCGGAAAATCGAAGAAAAAACGACGCAGAAGGCACTAAAAAAAAATTATGACAAAAAAAATTTTAGTTACAAATGATGACGGCGTTAGCGCTCCCGGACTATTGGCCTTGGTGCAGGAAGTTAGAAAACTGGATGGAGTAGAAGTTGCGGTGCTTGCACCCGATCACAACTGGTCCGCTTGCGGGCATGTCAAGACCATGAGCCGGCCGATGCGAGTGCGTTCAACCAAGCTGGAAGATGGCAGCCAGGCCTGGACTTCGGATGGCGCTCCTTCGGATTGTGTTGCCCTGGCGCTGATGGGGGCGCTGGAGCAGGATTTTGACCTTGTGGTTTCCGGAATCAACCCCAACGCCAACATAGGATTGGA
>JAQVUC010000178.1 GCA_028699715.1 Anaerolineaceae bacterium
TCTTTTTCATCATCCTGATCCCAGTCCTTTTCTCCCTCAAGTTTTTCAATGCAAAGGAAAATGCATGATGAAAAAACGAGACACCCTTGATTTCTCTCTCTACCCTGTTGTCCTGATCATCGCATTGCTAGCACTTATACCATTTTTCTTCTTGCTCGTCCTTGCTCTAAAAAGTCAGGAAGGTGGCCTTTCCTCTATCCGATTGATTCCTGATTTCAACTGGTCGAACTTCCCTAGTGCCTGGAAAGCAGGAGACCTTGGGAAGGCAATGGTGAATAGCATTATAATGACCGGAGGGGGGATTATTGTTCTGATATCTCTTTCCTCCATGGCAGGCTATACGATCGCACGATTCCCCTCAGCACTCAACAAAATCATATTTGGCATACTTCTTGCTTGCATGATGATCCCAGGCATCATCAATACAAACCCTGTCCATACTCATCCAGGGCACCAGCATAGGCAAGCTGGCAGATCTCCTGAGGCTCAGCTCCAAGGAAAAACCCAAAACCAAGCAGAAGATGGAACTGGTGACGGTTCACGACACCAACTACGAACTCATCGAGCTTTTTATCGACCCCGAGTCTTACCCCGGCAGCGCCAGCCTGGCTAGCCTGGAACTGCCCCCTGATGTAAGCGTCACCATGGTTGCGCGAAAAGACAAGATCATCGCGCCGCGGGGCAACACCATCCTAAAGCCTGGTGACATACTCACCATCCTAGTGGAAGAGGACAGGGTGAGAGCGATCACCGAATCCATACTCTCCCATTTCGCTTTAGAGAGGCTAGGCTGATCGCTGGGCTAACCGTTAGGCTCTGACAACGAAGAGCCGGCAACGAGGGTCTTTCAGCTATGGTTTTCTACTAAGGCTTAACGGCGCTCGAACCTATCCTGGTGTTTAAGGTCCGAACTCTATTCTGGCTATGTCGCTGGAGGGCAGGCTAATCACCTGGCCGGATTTTAGGATGATCCGCATAACCGCGCCGCTATTCACACCGCCGCTCAGTTCGCCGCCCGACCCGCTCACCCCGCCCGGGACTCCACCAGGCTGGCCGCCCGGCAGGGTTCCCGTAGCCGTGGGTGGATTTTCGTTTCCGTAAAAACCCTTGGACGAAGCCTTGAAAATGCCCGGAGTCAGCGCCAGTGTGCCAATTTCCGAAGCCTCCAGTGCTTTGTCGAAGATGGCCAGCTCGTCGATATCGCCTGCAAAGGTGCCATTCGGCTTGTCCCAGGTAATGCCTCCCACAACGAATGGCGCATCGGGGACGATGATGGGATTGGCCGGTCCTTTTGCATCCAGGGCACCGTCGATATAGAGTGTGGCTCCCTGATTCTTGCGATAGACAGCGGCCACATGGTGCCAGCGCCCGTCGTTTATCGAGGTCTTGGAAATAGCCGAGGCATTGGAGTAGTAGAAGGTGATCTTATCAGTTGCCCCGTAACCCCACTCGCCGTTGATCATGAAAAAGTAGCCGTTGTACGAGCCTGCGAGGTGGCGCCCAAGCGCTATCGAACCCGAATCCCTGTAGCCCGGACTCGTCCGCACCCAGAAGGAAATGCTGAAATCGCCGGTAAAGCCAAAGTTCTTGCCCAGTGAAAGAACCGAATCGCTCTGGCGTTTCAGCGCGACGTAGCTGCCCGAGATACCGTCGGATTTAACCGAAACCGCTGAAGGTACAGCTAGGCTTTGCCCACTTACCGAATCGCGTATTTTTCCATCGAATACATCGAAGCCGAAGTGAGCCACGGGAGCGGGAATCGCCCCGATCGCAGAAGCCAAGACCAGGAGCAAAACCAGAAGCACCGTAAAACGCCTCATGATCCCTCCTCTCCGGCGGCGCCGGGCTTTGCCTTAAAGTATCGTGCCAAAGGAGGATGGTTGCAAGGGCGAGTTATTCTGCCGTAACCGTAAAACTGATAGAGTCGGAATACCTGCCGGCTGTGTAATTTTGAACATCGCCAACGGTTATTGACGCAAGGTATTCTCGTATACCTGAGCCGGTAGGGCGTTCCATCGAAGCGACAATGTAGGGGGTAAGGCCCGGCGTTATGGCAGATCCCAAGACAGTAAAGGTATAGGGTATAGTCTCTGTGATATTCGGATTAGTATGTTTAAGTTCGCCGCCATGGCCAGTTGCTGAACTCACACTCAGTGAGTACCGAAAATTTGAATTGACGCAGACCCTAAACTGGTTGGTTACCGTCGATACCACATCATAGAATACGACCGATGAAACTTCCGCGCTCCCCGAACTGCCTGATAAAAAACTGATGGTCGCAGACGGGTTTACAAGATACTTGATGTAGATCAATTGTGTATCGACAGGCGAGGTTCTCGGGTTTCTTTTTTTCCTGAAACTCTCATTTCGCACGCGGAAGGTTATAGGAAGCTGGTAGGTGCCTGATGTCAACGATGAGTTATGCCAAAAGACTGCGTAATACTGAAATGAAATTGTCGTGCCTATTGCTGAACCACTCGGGAAAGTATATCTGAAAACGTTGTTGTTACCTACTCCAGAGTCGGATCCCCACATTTTTATAATATTACCGCTGGTCGACTTGTTGAAAAAAACTTCAAAATTGTCGATATACTTTGCGCTGTCGGAGCTCGTGCCTATGTAGACCCAATCGGAATTACGAGGATACGGAGAATCGGCCTTGGGAGAAAGGTCGACGGTGATGTCTGTAACATCAGTTTGATTCTTGGTCACAACGATGGTCCCCGTTACCCAGGTGGGAGCCTTTGTCACATTGTCGTAGACTACGATATCAGGACTATCTCCTGAAATCAGCACGGGCTGGGCGCCTAGGGTGACCGCAAGAAGGAAGCTGAACATTAAAAAGGCGTACAACTTTTTATTCATAAAGACCCTCTGTCCCGCCGTTTTGCGATGAAACGGTAACATCATAAATTATGTTAGCCTTGGCCAATAGTTTAAAGTCTATTGTTTTTACGCTCGTCTCATCCAGGGCTATGCTATTTATAGGTAATCCATTTAAATCTGCGAAGGAAACGTAAATATAGGGGCCTAGTATAACGGTAAACGTAATGGGAAGAATGAAAGGCGTAACACCTGCGGGGGGTGAGGAATTATTGCTAAAGCTTGTTTCCCAGAGCCGAAACTCGACATCTAACTGATATGTTCCATGGGGAGGAGGATCCGCCGTCCAATCTTGGAAGCGCAAATAATAGGTGATCGGTATCTCGTTTACGGCGTTTCCTATCTCCCCAGTCCAGACGTTGCTGGACCTTAGGTTAGACTCAATACCCCAGGTTTTTGCAATATTTGATGCGTTATTCGTATTTGACCTTGTATACAAGTTAGCTTGGCGAACAGGCTGGCTACCCTGTGTGTAATT
The DNA here is from genome assembly GCA_028699715.1 of Anaerolineaceae bacterium. Classification (GTDB taxonomy): domain Bacteria; phylum Chloroflexota; class Anaerolineae; order Anaerolineales; family Anaerolineaceae; genus Mesolinea. The sequence goes on from JAQVUC010000178.1 coordinate 3,362, forward strand.
GTATTCCCATACCTGCCTGGCTGTTGAAACCGGCACTACATCGATCGTATAGTCTTTATCACCTATTGCGTTATTTCGTAATAGTGTGATTGTACCTGTATAAACATTATGCGCGCTCGCCTGTTCAACGTAAAAAGGTGTGGGAGAGTTGCCCGACAAGGTTAAGGTGTTGGTTTGCGCCAGTGCTGCGATATTAAGCGAAAGTAAGGTTATAAAAAGAATAAAAAACTTTTTGTTCATTAAAACTCCTCGAAACAGGGTACACTGAAAAGGATAATACATACGAAGCGAATTAGCAACATTTCAGGGTCCGCCAAGCCGCTCATAGAATCTCCTGCGGTGTCGCGGTGATCTCGCCCAGTTCCACCAAGCCATCG
>JAQVUC010000179.1 GCA_028699715.1 Anaerolineaceae bacterium
TTTACTGGGATATAGCGAATCAGGAAGGTTTTAAGATTTCCTTTTCAATGCCTGGCAAGCTGTCGATCAAGTCCCGTGCTTGCTGCTTGGTTTCGGGGTCGGCACTGGGTGAATGCTGGATCAGCTTAACCAATTCAAAAGCTTTTTTGAGTGTGTCTTTGACCTGGGCGGTATAGCTGAAATGCTCCCAGCCGACTGACGACGGGCGAGGAATTTGACGGGCTTTCTCGATCAGCTCCTGTGCGTTTTTGATCCGTTGTTCAGGTGTAAGTGGTTTTGCCATTGTGCTCCTCTCACCAGTTGTCTGCATTTTAACACGCAAATCCCCCTTCAGTCTGGAATATTGGTGGATTGATATCTGTCCTTCGGCACATTACTTGCAATTAAAAGATTGAGAAAAGCTCTGCCGGACGAGCTATTTTATGCCGGCTTCAAGAGGTTTTGATGGAAGACAGACAAAATAAGAAAAAATGGCTGATTTTGCTGGCAATACTGGCGCTTTTAGTCGGTTTATTAATTCCATTTACCTGGCAATCGTTCAAGGCGGCTGAAGCTTCCCTGATGCAGGAAAAAATCTCAGAAAATGGAAGCGACGAAGTTGAGCCAGAAACCTTAACAGGCAATGTAATACATGGGGGTTGGGTCCCCAGCCTCACTCCCACAAATCTTCCGACAGCCACCTTCACAGCCACAGTCTCGCCGCCTCCAACCTCAACTGTGACAGACACAGCCACTGCTACACCCGAGGCCACCCAAACCGTTCAAGTCACTTTGGATGTCACACCGGTAATCACCGAAGTTGTGCAACCCTCTCCCACGATAACATCGACAAACAATGTGCCTCTCGGAGGCAGTGTGACACCGGCCTTTACCCCGACCGTTCAAACCACTTTGTTTGTTACGCCGGTAGTTACCGAAATTGTGCAACCCTCCCGGACGATAACTTCAACTAACGATGTCCCACTTGGCGGGAGTGTGACACCTGCTTTTACCCCGACTGTTCAAACCACTTTGTTTGTTACGCCGGTAGTTACCGAAATTGTGCAACCCTCCCGGACAATAACTTCAACTAACAATGTGCCACTCGGTGGCAGTGCGACTCCTGCGTTTACTCAAAGTAGTACCCAAACCCTCACACCAAGCAGCACATTTACGCCTACCCCAACTCAAACTGTGCCTCCAACATCAACTCAAACAGCAACCCTAACCGATTCCCTCCCTCCCACAAAGACCGAGGCAGCAACTGAAACTGAACTTCCGCCCACTTCCGCACCTTCACTGCCCCCTACAGTAGGTCCCGGCGGAAACCCGAATGATTATTCCAGGCTGGGTCTGGTCTTTGTGTTGATCGCCCTTGCGGCTTTCTCACTCTATTTCTCCGGCGTGCTTATCACCAAGCGCGACCCTGAGTAGGTTTCAGCTTAACTGACATGAAAAGCAAAGCCAGGCCATATTTATTAGTCATCGGGATCATTTTCTCGTTCCTGGCTGTTTTTATCCTCGTAAAAATGCTTCGGTTCATGCTCTTTGACCAGAATGCAAGCTCGCTTCCTATTAATCAAGCTGCTTCTGTAGACAAGCCGGAGAATTTCCCACCTGTTTTGCAAGTCAGCCAGTTGGCGGAAGATGCGCCCAAACAAGAGCAAGAAGCTGCCCAGTGGATGAGCTTTGACGAGATGGATTTGCTGGAAGAACAGGTCGGTTTCACATTTTCCATGCTCTGTCCGGACGATGAACAGGTCGAGATACTGCCAATCGAGATTATGGCCTGGTATCCGGGAATTTTCGAGGAGGGTGAATTTGGCATCGGCAAAGATCTGGCAGTAGCCTGGGAGCATTTAGGCTACACGGGGTTGTGGATCCATTCAGGTTGGGATTTCTGGCAGGAAAGCTCTCCCGCCACAGACCTGCAGTACTTCCTGGAAACCAACGAACTCAACGAAGTTCAGCTGCTCAAGAGTATTGAAGCCAGAATGAACCAGTGCCTTCGGGGCAGTACCGTCGAGGTTTACAACCAAAAATCTTCTCAAAAAGGGCTTGTGACAGCGGCAGTGCGGGTTCCTTCTGCGCAGGTGGAAGAGCTTTCACACCATACCATGGATTTGGTGCCCTATCTCGCCAGCGCCTATCCCCAGAGCGGTTTTGCGGAACTCAACCCTTATGCCTTACTGGTCTATTTCTGCGGCCGGGCGGCTTTGGATGAAATTACGGACCCTGATGCCGATTACTGGACCCAGACACGCTTCATCATCGCGATTGAGCCAGCGCCTTAGTTTCAGTCTCGCTTTATCATCCCAACTTTTATTTTCAATTAGTTTTGACTTGGTCAAATCAGCCTTTTTCATCACAAAATTGATGTGATTGCCTCTTGACCTGTTTCCGATTCCGCCTATAATTAGCTGCAATTGATCTTTGAAAGACGTTGATAAGGACTAGTAGCCGCAAAACCGGTGGCACAGAGAGCAGGAGCTGCTGAAAACCTGCCCGCACGATTGCGTTGAATGGACCTTTGAGTTGCAGGGAGAACACCTATGGGTTAGTAGCCTGTGCCGGAGCTGCCACCGTTATCTGGGTAAAAGGTATCGCGAATTTTCGCCGTACTTGAATTGAGTGAAGCTGGCTTTTCCCTGTGTGCATCACCAGGGAATTTTTGATTAAAAGGCTGGTTTAACCGGGGTGGCACCGCGGATTGCTTACACATTCGTCCCCAATGGATGGATGTGTTTGATTTAACTTCAAAAAACCGAGGAGAATGCCATGAAAAACCAGGACCAAAACCGATACCAGTTACACGAAAACGATATCCCGCATTTTTGGTACAACATCAACGCCGATAGTCCAGTACCTCCAACCCCAGTATTCAATCCTTCAACCAAAGAATTGATTACTCAAGATGCGCTGGAAACCCTTTTCCCTCACGCTCTGATCGAGCAGGAAGTGACCATGGAGCGCTATGTTCCCATTCCGGAAGAAGTGCGTGAGATCTACAAACTTTACCGGCCAACACCACTCATCCGCGCCCGCAGGTTGGAAAAAGACTTGCAGACACCCGCTCATATCTACTTTAAATATGAGGGGGAATCCCCAGCCGGCTCTCATAAATTGAATTCTGCCATCCCCCAGGCTTTTTTCAACAAGATCAGCGGCACGCATGCTCTGACCACCGAAACCGGGGCAGGGCAATGGGGCACCGCCCTTGCCATGGCTGGCAAAATGTTCGATATAGACGTGGAAGTCTACATGGTCAACGCCTCTTACCTGGGCAAACCCTACCGGCGGGTCATCATGGAAACCTACGGAGCGAAAATTTTCCCCAGCCCCTCGCCCTATACTAAAATCGGTCGAAGCTACCTTGAGCAACGTCCTGACCACCCTGGTTCACTTGGCATTGCCATTTCTGAAGCGGTCGAGGTGGCAGTTGAATCGAACGGGACCAAAAAATATGGACTTGGCTCCGTTTTAAACCATGTCATCCTGCATCAATCTGTTATCGGTGAGGAAGCGCTCAAACAGATGGACCTGGCAGGGGAATATCCTGACGTGGTCATTGGTTGTGTGGGCGGTGGCTCCAATTTCTCTGGTTTGGCTTTCCCCTTCCTGCGGGCAAATCTGAAAGATGGTCAGCGCACACGCATGCTGGCAGTGGAACCAACCGCGACCCCCAGCCTGACCAGGGGTGTTTACGGCTTTGATTATGGCGACAGCGCCGGCATCGTACCAATTC
>JAQVUC010000180.1 GCA_028699715.1 Anaerolineaceae bacterium
ATCCCCTCAAACGCCACCATCCCCTGCAAGCCGTTTTTGATTGCGGTAAAAGCCAATTCAAACAAGGCAGGGGAATAGAGGTAGATACTTTCTGCCTTCTCCAACCAAGGGGCAGCCCATCGGGCAATGTTACGCAAGGTCTCATCCGACTCCAGGATTTTCATGGAGTCGACCACCTGTGTTTGAGCAGCTTCACGCTGCTGTTTTAACCTCAATTGAAGCCGCCTGATCCCGGGGGACAATCTGGCATCGGTGTATTCAGGTAATAGTTTTTCAATCAAATCGATCTGCACATCCAAATCCCGTGCTGCCCCCAGGGCTTTAGTGACCGCGCGGATGTCCTTGGAATATGATTTGTAGTCTTTTTTCGGGATTGTATCCCTAAAAATCACAAAAGCGCTCCGCAGTCTCCGGGTAGCCACGCGCATACGGTGAACATATTCAATGTCATCGCTTGTCATCACCCCTTCCACTTCAGACTGCATGTCAGAAAGATATTGGTAGATGGTGCGGGCACCGTATACCTTGATCGCTTCTGCGCTTACTTTTACCATTTATGCTCCCGATATGGATAATTTACCCCAGGCAGGCTGGGGTAAATGGTATCTTAGAAAGGTCTTTCTGATTTTGTCAATCTATTATGCAGCAACAAGCGAATCGGACGTTTCAAGTCTTCAAAGATTTCACTTGGTGTTCGGTCTGCGTCAATCGTAATAAAATTATATTCACGCGCAAGTTCTTCCAGCTCTTTCAAAACTTGCGTTTGATAGATTACAAAACTGTCATAAAAATTATCGGCAAAATGCAAATCCATGCCTGATTCCCAATAATTGAGACCGCGGCCGTGGATCAGGCGCTGGACAAGCGACGGGATCGATGCCTTGAGATAGAGAACAAGATGCGGGCGCAATGCGATCCCATACAGACTGCGTGACCAATTTTTGTCAATACCACGAATGCTATCCCGTGCAATTATGGAATAAAAATATCGGTCTGAAAGGACGATAAAACCTGCTTGCAGGGCTGGGATGATCTTGTTTTCCAGGCGGTCAGCAAAATCGGCCGCGTAGAACAAGCTCATCGTATAGGGTGCCAGGGTGTGGCCGCTTTTTGCCGCGTCAAGTCCGGGGCCTGTCAATTCGGAGCGCGTCAGACCCGTATCGGCCACAGCGTAGCCTTCTTCTTCCAACCAATGCCGCACCATGTTTACCTGCGTGGAGCGACCCACACCATCCGTTCCTTCCAGGACAATCAACTTGCCCGGAAGCTTGCCAAAGTCACGATAAGGAAAACCTGCTCCGTAAAAACCAGATGCGGTCATTATTTCCCTCCTTTTTTAGATTTCTTTCTAGCCTGAGGGTTATTAACACTGATGGCAGCTTTGTCGGGGTTGGGCAAACCATCAAAACCAGCTAAAATTTTCCTGACCAAAGTGCGAACTTTTCTCTGTTGGTCTTTGACTGGCAGGGTTCCATCGATCATGGTCAGACCAAACTCGTCTACCATTTTGTCATACTCATTCAGGATTTTCCCCTGGAAGAGTTTGAAGCTCTCCGGGTAGCTTTCAGACAGGTTCAAGTCCATACCGGCTTCATAGTATTTGAGTTGAGCCCGGGCGCCGGTGATCCTGTCCACCGCAATGTCAAGGGGCACACGGAAGTACAAAGCGGCGTCAGGCATAATCGCGAAGGAGTACATATCACGCACCCATTGTGGATCCACTCCACGGGCAACATCACGGGCAAACGCGGTAAAGGCATAGCGGTCAGCCAAAACAATGACCCCCGCTTTCAAGAGGGGGTAAATGCTGTTTTCCCAGCGGTCGGCGAAATCGGTACAGTGAAGGATGCTAAAAGTTGCCGGAGTAAAGGATTTCCCTTTCTTGGCGGTCTTGGTCGTACTCTTCACTAAAGCGGAACTGTTCCACTCACTAAAATAGACTGAGTAGCCTTTTGAAAGCAGCCATTTAAACAACAAGTCGATTTGTGTGGACTTTCCCGACCCGTCGATACCTTCAACGACTATCAGTTTTCCTTTCGTATCATTTGGTCTTAACACTTGAACCGCCTCCTGTAAGTTATCGCTGCAAATTAATCAAATCATTGCTTAATCACATTATAGCGTAAACAGGCTCTAAGAGTTCACCCAAATAATAAAAAACGCACCTTTACAAGTGCGTCTTTCAACAAAAAAGGGAGGATATTACTCGCCGTCCAGGCTTTCTTCATCAGAGACGTCAAATTCAACCAGCTCTCCTGAGACAATGAAGACAATGCGCTCACAAATGTTGGTTACGCGGTCCGCGGTCCGCTCCAGGTTATGGATCACCCACATGACCTGATTTGCCAGATCAATGGTTTCCGGGTTTTTGATCATTCCTTCCACAATTTTTCGGTAGGTGGTTTCGTACAATTCATCAACCTGGGAATCTTCTTCCGGAATACTGTGTGCAGCCGTTATATCTCCAGCCACAAAGGCGCTCAAAGCCCTGTGCAGCATGGATGTTGCCAAATCTGCCATGGTGCTGATTTCCCGGATTGGGATAGGATGCTCTGTTTCAGCCAAACGCATTGCCACTTTGGCAATCCCCTTGGCATAATCCCCAATCCGTTCCAATTCAGTGTTGACTTCCAACATGGCTGCCAGAAGGCGCAAATCTCCTGCCAGGGGAGATTGCGTGGCAAAGGTGATCAAAATGTGATTTTCAATCGCAAAATGCTTGCCGTTGATTTTGCGATCATTTTCGTAAACCTTTCGGGCAGCAAGAGCGTCTCTGCGCTGCAGGGCGTCCACAGAATTTAGGATGGCTTGCTCAACCAAACTCCCTAACAGCAATAATTCATCCTGTACCAGTCTTATTTCCTGATCTAAGGTAAAACGAGACATGTGAGCCTCCTGAGTGTCATCAACCAGCAGTCGTCATTTTTTTACTGCCGTCTGTAAATCCAAAAATCTTTTTCCGTTTAAACGTGCTTAATAAATGAAATCCATTAATTACTATAACATGCAGCCCGGTTCAAAAGCAATCTGCCAGGTTAAAGCTTCTTTTTAAATAAGTAAATACTGTGTTAACCATAAACCACGTCTATAGTGACAGGAATGGTGAAAAAGAATTTGCTGCCGGCATTTTCTTCACTCTCCACCCAAATTCTGCCACCGTGGGCTTCTACGATATGCTTACAAATCGATAGACCCAAGCCGGTCCCTCCGCCTGCACGGGCGAGGTCAGCCTTGTAGAAACGCTCAAAAATTCGTTTGAGATCTTTTTTTGCGACACCAACGCCGTCATCCTGCACCATGAAAACCACGTTGTTGCCATCCTGCCAGGCGCTGAGATGAATATGTCCTCCTGTTGGAGTGAACTTGATGGCGTTGTGAATCAGGTTGATAAAAACCTGGGAGACTCGCCCGGGATCAGCAAAAATCAAGGGCAAACCTGAAGGGCATTCCTGCGTCAGGCTCAGCCCAACCCGCTCCGCCTGCAGTAACATTCTCTCCACCGCTTTTTGCATCAGCGCGCAAGGTTCACTGCGCTGGAATTCCATGTTGGAGCGTCCGGATTCAATCCGGGATAGCTCCAGGAGCTCGTTGACCATTTGAGAAAGGTTGTCAACTTCAGTGTCCATGCGCACAATAAATTTTCTGGCTACGGGGGGGTCTTCCAGAGCGCCATCCAACAAAGTTTCGCTGATGGCTTTGAGTCCGGCCATAGGTGTCCGTAGCC
>JAQVUC010000181.1 GCA_028699715.1 Anaerolineaceae bacterium
AGCTCAGTGAAGACGAACTGCCCAACTACTTGAATTACGGCCTGGTTGAGGTGGATGATGAAGGTGAGTATCAAACCGTCCAAACGCAAATCATTTACAAATTGAAAACTGACTTGAAATGGTCAGATAACCAGGACCTGACCTCCAAAGATTTCATCTTTGCTTATGAGACCGCTAAAGCGGGTTCCAAGCAAGAGTACCAGTGGCTTTTGGAAAGAACCGCCAGCTTCGAAACCCGGGATGAGCACAGCCTGATCTGGAAAGGCATCCCCGGTTTTGTCCCCGAAGATAGCAGCACCTTCCTCTGGCCGCCACTACCTGAACATCTCTACGGCAGTCTTTCAGCGCAAGAAATTCATGTTCTTGACGCTTCCGTGCAGCTCCCTGTGGTTTTGGGACCTTACCAAATCATTTCCTGGGAAGCTGGCAAACAAATCAATTTGCAGCCCAATCCAAACTTCGTGCTCCAGACGCCGGAGTTCCCCGCGTTTGAAAACTTGATTTTCATCATTCAGCCCGAGCTTGAGGCTGCCATCAGCATGTTAGAGGCTGGCGATTGTGATGTTCTTGACCCTTCTTATCGGTTTGACTTCTTGGACAAAGAACAACTTGAGGAGTTGGCAGAAACACACAAGCTGGTGGTTGAAACCGGGCCGGGAAGCCTTGACCTGGTTTTTGGCATCATGCCCGCCAGTTATGACGTGGAATATTACAGCCCCTGGATCAGCGAAAGGCAGGATTTCTTTGGCAGCCTTGAAACCCGCAGAGCCATCAACGCCTGCCTCAACACGCCCGAATTAATTGATGAAATCTTTTATCATGTCTTTCCGGATTTTGTGCCCCTTCCACAGTTAAAGGAAGAGACAGACGAAATCGACCCTCTCCAGCTGCTGGAGGAGGTGGGTTGGCTCCTTCCGGAGGATGACTCTGATGGAATTCGCGTCGCGCAAGATGTGCCGGATGTGCTGGATGGTTCCCAATTCAACTTAAGGCTCTTGTTTGGACAGAAAGAAATAGGAAAAACGCTGGCGGAGGCTTTGGAGAAGCAACTGGGCGAGTGTGGAATAGCTGTCGAGTTAATCCCGACAGCTGAAAACGAGCTCTTTGAACCAGGTCCGCAGGGTCCGCTTTACGGACGCGAGTTTGATCTGGCCCTGGTCAGCTGGCCTGAGACAGAAGCAAAAGCCTGCGAGCGCTATCTCTCCGATCGCATCCCGAGCCCGCAGAACAATTGGCTTGGCACAAACGTGGCTGGCCTGATCAGTCCCGGTTTTGATGAACTTTGCACCAGTGCTGGGGTAAAACCAACACAAGACGGTGAAGAAATAAGTGCAGAGGTATTGATGCAAGACTACTTGCCTTCGCTAGCGCTGCTTCCGGATTATCGGATTTGGGCTTATAGCCAGCGTTTGACCCTCCCTGATGATTCTGGTTTTTCTGACTTGTGGAAATTTGAGTTAAGTGACTAAAGCCTCAGGCTTGGTATACTATAGGTAATAATGGCATCAAAAAAATATTTAAAAGAATACGACCTGGTTGAATCTGAAGACGAAAAGGGTCGGCTCAAAAAAATCGTAGTCTATCGTGGTGATTACTTCACCCTTAATTTAGACGAAAATCAAATCCGGGCGATGAAGTGGAACTTCATCCTGATCTTTTTTGTGTTGCTCGGCCTGCACGTCGGGGGCGGCTTTGTCAGCAACCTGAGTATGTACAAAATCTATGTGGCCCTGCCCTATACAGCAGCGTTCTTTCCGCTTTTATACCTGGCAACAGGGGTTTTTCGCCTGCCATCGCAGAAAAGACCCTACCGCAGAGAAGAAATCGGTCTTTCTTATGACCGCATCATCTCAACCAGCCGCCTTTACCTGATTTTTATGGCAATTGGATTGCTGGGCGGGATAATTTACCTAATATTTTTCAGTAATGGACAAGATCTGGGACGGGAAGCAATCTTCTTTTTGCTCATAGCCGCAGCTATGCTTTCTGCCTTGATGATTTATCAAAAAGCCAGTAAGATTGAGATTAACTTGCAGCAAGAAGCTGCGAGTATTGAATAATGAGATAAGGACTTGGTGAAAATTGCCTTTGTTGACACCATTTTCTTATTAAATTATAATGACCCTAAATTCTAGAAGGAGAAATAGGAGAATAAATGAATAAACTTTCAAGAACCCTTTCAATTCTGATTGTGCTCGTCATGTTTGGCGTAGCACTCGCCGCTTGCGGCACTCCTACAGAAGTTGTCGAAACAGAACCCCCTGTAGTAGAACAACCCACTGAGGAACCCACTGAGGAACCTACTGAGGAACCCACCGAAGAAGTGGTAGAACCCACTGAAGAACCTGAGCCGGTTTTTGTCGAACAACCTTTCGGCGAGAATCTGCCCACCGAGCCCACTATCGATACCCCCTTAGTGGTCGCTTATCAGGATTTCTCTCAGAAATTCAGCCCATTCTTTGCTGACACCGCCTATGACGTAGACGTTGCTGGCATGACCCAAATCAGCATTATGACAACCGACCGTGTTGGTGGTATTGTCTACAATGGTATCGAGGGTGAAACCCGCAGCTACAACGGCGTTGATTACCTGTACAAAGGCGCAGCCGATATCGCTGTTGATTACGACGAAGCATCTGACACAACCAAATACACCGCCAAACTGCGCGTTGGTATGAAGTTCTCTGATGGCGAGCCTGTAACTGCAGATGATGTCATCTTCACTTACTACACGTATCTTGATCCTTCCTACGTCGGTTCAACCACGCTGTCTTCCTATCCAATCATTGGTTTGAAAGACTACCGGACCCAGACCACCACGGAAGTCTTTGATAAATACTCCGCGATGGCTGGTGAGATCTATGCCGCTGGAGTTGACCATGAGTGGTCTGACGCTGATGGTTGGACCCAGGAACAACAGGATGACTTTTGGGCTCGCTTGAAAGAAGCCTGGATGGCTGATGTAGCGTCCATTGTTAGCTATGTCGACCAAAACTACCGTGACGCTTATGCTGAAGATTACATCGGCATACCTGCTGCTGAGGTTGCTGAGAGTGATGACCTGAAAATCGTCCTTGGTATGGTCCTTTGGGGCTTTGGCGAAGTTGTTGATGGCAAACTAACCACCGCGGTCTCAGGTACTGAATTCGACCTGGTCGAATCATTCCCAACCATTGAAGATTATTACAACGAGACCTACCTGGCCTACGAAGGCGATCCCGTGGCTTATGCTGAAGTTGAATCACCCAATGGTGTTGACGTATTAGGCAATGTCAATAATGCTTTTATCGGCTACTGGGGTCCTCTGGACGAATCCATGGGCGGCGAAGGTGTTCCTAACATCGCTGGTATCAAGAAGATCGATGATTACACCATCGAAGTTACTACCTCCGGTTACGAAGCACCTGCTGTTTATGCCATCCTTGGCCAACAAATCACTCCTTTGCACTATTATGGTGATCCTGCCAAATACGATTACGAAAACAACATGTTCGGTTTTGACTTTGGTGATCTTTCCAAACAGGAAAGCCTGACCGCTACCCCCATGGGTGCTGGTGCTTACAAGTTCATCCAATATGACAACCGTGTTGTTTACTTTGAAGCCAACCCATACTACTATCGTGGTTGCCCCAAGATTCGCGAAGTCCAATTCCGTGAAACTGCTTCCGCCGAAGTTGTTACCGCTGTCCAATCTGGTGTAGCGGATGCTGGCGAAATGA
>JAQVUC010000182.1 GCA_028699715.1 Anaerolineaceae bacterium
TGGAGCGACTTCTGCATCAGTTGTGGCTTCGCTTTCAGGCTCACTCGCGGTTGGCTCCCAACCTTCAGGGGTTGAAGTCGGTTCGGGAGAGGGGGTAAACGTAGCGGTTGGATCGATCAGCTCAATCTGAGCGCTTGACCAGGTGGGGGTATAAACGGGGGTCGTTGTGACCGTGGGAGTGAGAGTGCCGTCCGGGTAAAAATTAAACTGTTCCCGCATCAGTGCTTCCACTTCTTCATCAGTTACGCTTATTCCCCGTTTTTCTGCTTCTTCCCGGATTATAACCTCGTCGATCAGCTGATTGAGTACAGTCTCTCCGACAACAGTAGGATCACTGAGCTGGAGGACCATATTCCTAGCCGCTTCGATTCCGTATTCACCAAAATAGGAAACATATTGATTTGCCTGGTTGATCATATTCAGGCGGGAATATTTCGTGTTCGATTGGAATTGTTTTGCCTTGATTTCAGTTTCACCCACACGCGCGACTACTGTGTTAGGTTTTACGATGTAATTATCGATCAAAACATAAGCCAACAAAAACAGAACAATCGCTATGATAATCCCTGTTATTGTCAGAGCTGTTTTGACCTGGCGTTCCTCTTTTTGTTTTCGCGCAAGGTGTTTTTTAGTAACCGTCTGAGGCGATGGTTGTTCTTTTGCCATTTTCAAGCTCCGTTTCAGCGGCGACTAATGATTTTCAGCCCAAAAATCACCCTCAAATGGTAATAAGGCGATATGGCGGGCATTCTTGATGGCCTTCGCTATTTCTCGTTGATGTTTGGCACAAGTACCGGTTTGGCGGCGAGGTCTGATTTTGCCAGTTTCATTGATAAAACGGGATAATACTTCCACGTTTTTATAATCAATGGTCAGATTTTTGTCTGAACAAAATTGGCAATATTTGGGTCGGGAAACAAAGCGTCTGTTACGGTTTGAACCACGACCTTGTGAGTCATTGCGATCATTGCGGTCGCTGCGATCACTGCGATCACTGCGATTGTAATCTCTGCTATCTGTCATTTCTCCTCCAGATTAATCAACGCGAACAACGCTGTAGCGTAAAATTTGTTCGTTGAATCCCATGGTCCGCTTAAGGGCGGCTACTTCTTCGGGATTGTATTCAAAGTTCACCAAAACGTAATAACCTTCGTTGGTTTTTTGGATTGGGTAGGCCAGTTTTCGCTTTCCCCAACGATCGGTCTTGGTGATCTCACCTTGATTATTCTTGATGAGAGTATCGATGGTTTCGACAGCAGCATCCAGTGTTGCTTCGTCCAGGTCTGCCTGGAGGATATAAATCAATTCATATTTGTGCATACTTCGAGGCTCCTTTCCTCGGGTCTGCTCTTGCTTTCAGCCGTAGGCCTGCAAGAGTGGAAGGTTTGATTTTCGGGATTACCCGAATTAATCAGGTGTTAGTTTATCACAGAGTGCTGTCATTGTGCAAGCATTTCTTGCTTTTGCTTATAAAGGGTACCAGAAATTTGTTGGTTGTGGAATAAGTAAAAAAAAGAGGCCATTGCTAACCAAGCAATGGCCTGACCTTATATAAGTTGGGGTTAATCATCATCACGATCACGTGAGCGGTTGCCAGCAAACAACATGGTTGCGGCACTGACGATCAGTGAACCTAATAATGCCGGCCAAAATCCATCAACCAGGTAACCAGCGCTAAAGAAATTCTGGGAAATATTGGAAGATAAGAGGAACATGGCCGCATTGAGTACAAGACTAAATAAACCTAAGGTCAGCACGATCATGCCGCAAGACAAGGTCTTGAGAATGGGGAGCAGGATAGCGTTGAGTAAGGCTAATACTGCCGCCATGATCGCGTAGGCAGTCCACCCGTTTCCACTGACGTGAATTCCGGGAACGATCCAGGCTGCTACAAATAGAGCAAGCATAATAACGAGCCAACGTTTAATTAAATTCATTTCATTCCTTTCTACTTGTTTAACCTAATTATTACCAAATTAAAATTCGTAAAGGATAGATTATCTAAGGTTAAAAAATTATACCCCCGGCGCGATTCGAACGCGCAACCATCAGTTTAGAAGACTGGTGCTCTGTCCATTGAGCTACGGGGGCAAGTTGATAGATTATAATGCGGTTTTTTCTACTCAGACAGGTCGAATCCCTTTGTAAACTCGATAAGAACCGATGGTGTTGAGAATTGTGGCAGCCGGTTTGTGCACTATGGCAGAAAGTTCCTGTGAGTCAAGCGGCTGATTTTTATTGCTGAGAAAGATTTTGAAGATTGAATCGACCAGGGGGGCGTTTGGATTGATAAAATCTTCCTGGCGAGCGCAGTGATTGATGAGCGTGAAGATAAGCGCGTCGCCCTGGGTAACCTCTCCCGTGTTTGGGTCAACAATATCCATGTCATCCTGGTCCGCGGACTGACTGAAGACTTCACTATGGATTGGACATAAGTAAGAAATCAAAGAGTTGCGCCAATTGCGATCCTGAGATTGCCACCATTCAAAATCGATGTGGAACTTTGTGGTTAAAGTCGGTTTGATCAGGCTAGATTTCTTTAGCATTTTTCTCCTATGACTTCTCTGTGATGTGATAGTAATTGTCGCCGACGTGGAAAAATTCTTCGCTCGAAGTAAGCACATTCAGAAGGTCCATTGGAGCGGTACGGCGGATCACGTTTAGTGCCGCGTAAAGGTCAACAAAGTGCACATGCCTCTGATTATTGAGTTTTGAAAGCTCAGACATCATCCTCATGATGTCCGTCTTTAAATTGTTAGTTTTGCTTTGTCTGGTTTTCCAAACTTCATCCAGGCCAGCTCCATCAGGGATGGCGATGGCCATTCGTTCATTAAAGCCGGCGGAAATAGGTTGACGCAGCAGCGCGAAAACAAGCCCACCATCGGCACCGACAAGAACGGTTTTGATCCATTCCTTGTTCGAGCGTTTTTTCTGAGGTTTGATCAGCATGTTCCCAATATCATCTGTGGTTGAGATTTCAATGATACTGCCAGGAATCAGATTTTTCTCTAGATACCAATCCCTCAGACCAATCACGTAATTGTGATTGCGAACTACCCAGGCTGAAAACGAATTCTGAGTCTGTTGATCTATAAACTCGATGCGAATGTTCTGGGATTCGAGCGCTGAGGGTAAAACCTGGTTGGTCAGAGGAGTAACAGGCAGACTGCCGGCCCGCCAATGAGGGTAAGTCAGAGTGACGCTGATCTTGTCAGTCGGTTCTACGGCGTTGATTTCTTCCGGATAGAAAGACAACTCGTCGTCCAATTCACTTAAGAGCTTAAACGTGTTCTCATCCAGATCTGAATCTAAATAGGCAGGACCATCTGAACGAATGTAGAGTGGTGTTTCGAGCACGGTATCGGGTTCAAGCCTGCGCAGGAACCAGGAGAATTGGCGGGTCGTGCCAACTTCATCAAAACGAGGGTCCTCTTGCAGGGCATAGTTCAAGGAAAATTCCAGGAGTTTGCGGTTCTCATCAGTATCAGCTAATTCGAGTTGCTCCATCAATTCTTCAATGCTGATAGGACCGCCAGACAAAGAATCAAGGATTGCCTCAGCAATGTTGAGATGACCGGGGCTCAGATCGATCAGGAGGGAGCGCGGAAACCAGGTTTCTCCGATGCGGATCAAATCGTTTTGTTCATCAAGAGCGTTGCGAAGTTTTGATTTGAACTGTTTTCCGTAGAGCTTTAGCAGAGTAGCGCTG
>JAQVUC010000183.1 GCA_028699715.1 Anaerolineaceae bacterium
CTGGACTGTCAGCTCAACCTGCTTAAAGACAGCCCTTATCCTGTCCGACATAACATGCAGGTAAAACTTTACCTCGCGGCATCTGAAACAACCGCCTTTTTGCGCCTTTTGGGCACGCAGGTTTTGCAGCCAGGCCAATCAGCCTTCGTCCAACTGCGAACCGACCACCCCATTATCGCTTCCAAAGGTGACCGCTTCATCTTACGCCTGCCCTCCCCCTCTGAAACACTGGGCGGTGGTAGTGTTTTGGACCCTGAGCCTAAAAAACTCTACAAACGATTTGACCAGAACCAATTGGAAAAAATGGAAAAATTGTTCTCTGGCAGTGAAAGCGTACTTGTTCACGAAATTCTGGAGAGTTTGCGATTTGCTGACTATCAAAGCTTAGCCAAAATAACTGGCTTGCCGCAGGATGTGCTGAACAAGATTTTGGATCAATCCATCGAACAAAAATCGATCCTGGCCCTAAGACAAACGGATACACTTTCAAAATCGATTTTCATCGATGCCGGGAACTGGGCGGTAGTTCGCGACAAACTTGTTTATAGAGTAGAGGACTTTCACCATAGCTACCCTCTCAAAGCTGGTATGCCAAGAGAGCAGCTAAAAACCTTATCGGACCTAAGCCAGGAGAATTTTGATCTAACACTTGATCGCTTGAGCCTTGATGGACTCCTGATCCAAAAAGGTACCTTGGTCTGGGCTTCCGCACATGAGGTCAAACTCACTCCTGAACAAGAACAAATTGTCACGCCAGTTATGGCTGAATTCGAGACCAACCCATTTTCACCACCCGACATCAACCAATTGACGCTTTGGATCGGGCAAGACCTGATCGAAGGTTTGATTTCTTCCGGCAGGCTGGTGTCGGTCTCAGACCTGGTAATTTTCACTCCAACTGCCATTCAAGAGATGAGAAATTGGGTCAAAGAATATATTGGCCTAAACGGCGAATTGAGTTTGTCCCAATTTCGGGATCATTTCAAGACAAGCCGCAAATATGCGGCCAGCGCTTTGGAATTCTTCGACGAGATTGGATTTACCTATCGCAAGGGTGACGTTCGCGCTTTAAGATAGTACAATGTAAGTATCACCAAGTAAAAAAAGGAGAAACAAGTTATGGCATGGAAAGTACTCATCACAGACGGTCTGGAAAGCATTGGGAAAGATCTACTCAATCAGGCCGGTGTCGCGGTCGATAAAAAAGGCATCGATGCGGACCAACTTCTTCAGGAAGTTGGAGATTATGATGGGATGATTGTTCGCGGGCGCACAAAGGTCACAAAAGAAGTCTTTGATGCCGCGAAAAAACTGAAAGTGGTTGGCCGCGCGGGGGTCGGTGTTGATAACATCGATCTTGAAGCTGCCAAAGAGCATGGGGTTACCGTTGTGAACTGCCCTGTTGCCACCTCAGAAGCTGTAGCTGAACATGCAGTGGCATTGCTTTTCGCGCTTTCCCGTGAAATCCCACGTGCGGATGCGGCTATGAAAGCTGGAGATTGGGCAAAAAAGAGTTTGATGGGGCTTGAACTAAAAGGGAAAACCCTTGGCATAATTGGCTTTGGCAACATTGGACGGCTCGTCGCCAAATATGCCAGCGCGATGGGGATGAAAGTCGTTGTTTACAAACGAACTTGGGACCCCGAGTATGTGCGCGAAAAAGGGGCTGAACAGGTTCATCTGGACGAACTGCTTGCAAAGGCTGATTTCATCACCCTGCATCTACCCCTTACTCCTGAAACAAAACATTTACTCAGCGAAGATGCTTTCACAAAGATGAAAGACGGCATCTACATTGTTGATGCTTCCCGGGGTGGTGTGATCGATCAGGCTGCCCTGCTGCGGGCGTTGGAATCCGGTAAGGTTGCTGGAGCCGCCATAGACGTATTCGAAAAAGAACCGCCCGTAGAATGGGATCTAGTCAAACATAAAAAGGTTATCGCCACCCCTCACATTGGTGGACAAACCATTGAAGCGCAGACACGCGCCGCGGAAGACATTTCCTCAGAAGTGATCAACGTTTTGGAATGTAAAGACCTGCGCTGGAAAATCTGCTGATTTTTTAGCAACAAAACTAAGTTTTAACTGCCTCTTTACGAGGCAGTTTTAATTTACGGGAGTTGGTGTTGGGTAGATCAATTCCTGCGCCGGAGTACCTACCGGTGTAGGCGTCGGGATGGGTGTCTGCCCTGAGGGATCGTGCACGTAAACATAATCACCCACATCAGCCCATTGGAATAACCAGTTGGCGTCTCCAGGGAACATATTCACACAGCCGTGAGATTGAGTAAAACCAAGCATCGCCGGCCAATAGATGCCGTGAATAGCTTGAGCATGGTTATAGTACATTGCCCAGGGAACCGCTTCGAGGTAGTAAAAGTCAGACCGGTCAGAAGTGTAAGAACCTTGCATCTGGTCCAATTCCAATTTTTGATAAATGCGATATGTGCCAGGATCCGAATAGAGCTCGCCTGACCCGGTCGCGACCAGGGAGGCAAACACTAACTCATTATTTTCATAGACCGATAAGGTTTGATTGTACAGGTCGATATTGATCCACCTGTCCCCCACCACCCCTTCGGGTGTGCGCGTGTCCACCACCACTCTGCGGGATTTCAAGGAAGGCATCCATTCTGTGGGAGAGATCTGATACCACTCATAGCCTTCGGCTTCTGTGACATTGTAAATTGGGAAAGACTGGTATTTGTCGTAATTTTGTCCAGAACCGGGTGAAGAAAAACCTGGCGCAGTATAAGAAGCTGTAAAATCGATCGTCCAGCCAAAATCACTTTCAGGAGTGGCAAAAAATTCCAAACCCTGCCATTTTGGCCAGGAGTAGAAGGGCGTTGCTTCAACCCAGCCACCGGATTGGACCCGCACAAAGGTGCGCTCTCCTGAACTGGCCTGGTCGATCATGGCCACGTAACGTGAGGCCCCGTCTGGAATGGTTCTCAGTACGGTTCCTCCGCCAATCGCGTCGTCCAGGCTGGCGTAGATGTGTGTTTCTCCGCCTGTGATCCTGGCCACGCGCACCGGGATGGTCGCCAAAGCGGGGTCTGGTTTGTGAGCTCGCAAGCCTGCCAAGGGGTAAGTGAAACCTTGTTCTCTCAGGTTTTTAATTGTCTGCGAAGGTCCTAACGGCAAGCAATCTCCGGGGTCCTTTGGATAATATCCAGGCATACACAGGGGTAAATCATAGAATTGGCTTTTCTCAACTGCTAAATCAGCGGCTTGCGTGGACTGACCTGTCCTGAAAAGCAAGCCATACAAAATAACGAAAAGAATCAGCTTTGTTTTAATATTTTTCACGTTTCGATTATAACCGTTCAAATTAAGGATGCAAATTATCGCAGAAACTTTTGCGGATAACCCTTTTCAAACTGAAGGTTTACAGGGTAGAATTAATCGAGTGCGTCCTTAGGAGGATGAATATGAAAATTCCGTTCTTTCAGGTTGATTCATTTGCAATCAAACCGTTCAGAGGAAATCCAGCAGGGGTAGTTTTATTAGAATCCGCCCGGGATGACAATTGGATGAAGTCAGTTGCTCAGGAAATCAACCTTTCTGAGACTGCTTTTTTGTGCGCAAAAGGTCAGGATTACGAACTTCGCTGGTTCACCCCCACAATCGAGGTTGATTTATGCGGCCACGCTACGCTGGCAAGCGCCCATATTCTGTACGAGTTTGGAT
>JAQVUC010000184.1 GCA_028699715.1 Anaerolineaceae bacterium
AGGGATCGGTGACGAGTTTCCTGACGTTTTCCAAGCGAAGAAAGGGATTTTTTTGATTTTGAAACAATACCCCCCTGCCAAACAATTTTCTCCATAGTAAATTTGGTAGCCCTGCGGCATGTCCTCTTTCCAGCACCCACATGGCTTTGATTGGAAAATAATGAAAATACTCGACCTGGTCGAAGCCCGCTTCTTTCAGTCTCGCTATCCAGACTTCAGGTGGATCCAGATTGATGTGCCGGGCAATTTTATTGAAAAATACTGAATACTTCTGCGCGAGCTTGTTCAAACCGAATTTTCGCAGCACTTTCATTCCCCAGAGATCACTACGAAAATACTGGTTGGGAACGGCAAAATAAAACTTTGCTCCAGGTTTTAAGATTCTTGCTGTTTCGTCAAGCACAGGCTGTATGTCCGGAACATGTTCCAAGACCGAATTGCTGATCGCGCTGCCAAAGCTTCCAGTTTTTATAGGAGCAAAAGCGCCTTCCGCTTGCACCAACAAAGGATAAACTTTTCGCTCTCTTGCCTCTGTGAGCGGCTGCCACCATGGGTCAACCCCCAAAACCTGCTTATTCTGGAACGAAGCCCAGGCAAAATGTCCGTCACCTGCCCCCAGATCATAAACGGGTTCAACAAGCTCTACTTGCTCGTAGAAACTCTGTTCAACAGCTCTGAGCATGCCCCTGAAATAGGGCAAATGAAATAATTGCTGCTGGCAGATGCGTCCGATTTGATCCGGAGAGAGTACCTCAGGCATCTAAGACAGCCTCCATCCAGGCTTCGTAACGGGCTGCGACAGCGTCTTGTTGAAAGTCTGCCAGAAACTCTTTGGGAATAAACCTGGCTTGTTCACCCTTTTGGAGCACTTCAATCACCGCTTCAGCGATTGCCTTTGAGTCTCGCAAGGGAATGATTTTCCCCAGCCCTGTTTTCAAGACCGGCTGCCTTACACCCGGAAGATCTGAGGCAACCACGGGTGTCCCCTGCGTCATTGCCTCAATTTGAACGATTCCGTAGGATTCAGTCGCGTTCAAGCTGCTGAAAACCAACAGGTCACATAAAGCAAAAAAAGCTTCAAATTCCTCATCGCTCAAAAATCCCAGGGAGCGCCATTTTTGTCCAAAAGGTTTTAGATGATTTTTCAAGGTGGCCTGATAGGTTTCTTCACCAACTACACTTTTCCAGGCTCCAGCGTGAAGAACGGTAGCTTCAGGAAATTTTTCCAGGATTTCCGGCAGAGCCATGGCCAGGTACTCAAAACCCTTTTCAGTTGCCACCCTGCCCGCAAGTCCAATAACTTTGGAATTGTTTTTTATGTCGTACTTTGCTCGAAACTGTTTCACCCGTTCAGGTGAAACTTCTTTTACCATCACAGGTGTAGGCGACTCAACCACTTTCTCCAAAAATGGCTGCAAGGTTTCAGAATTCTCGGCATAATCAAGTGAATTTTGGACGATCAAAGCGGCATCCCGCAACACCTTTTTCCCCAAAGCGTTTGTAACTTTGCCGGCAAGTTGGCTGAGCAATCCCCCACTCATCACAAGATCGCAATGATAAGTCACCAGGACCGGTTGACCCAACTTCAGCGCTTGTTTACTGAGCAAAACTGATTCGAACTGCGGCAGATGCAGGTTGACCACATCCGCCCACTTGACCCAAGGCCTGGCAGCTCTTAGGAAAGCCGGCATGATCACGCCTTTGGAGAGCCTGGTCAGGACCGGGACACGAACAATTTTGATATTGCCCAAAATCTCTTCAACGGCAAGCTCTTTGTTGTATTGAGATGTCAGCACAACAACTTCATGTCCGCGGTCGGACAGCCCATTGGCCAATCTCAAAGCGTAAACAGACAAGCCGGAACTGTAAGGGTGAAAGTAGGTTGAGGAAATAAGAACTTTCATACTTGCTCCCTTCTCTTCTGGCGAAAATTTGTGGCCTTTTGGGTCAAGGATCCAAGACTTTCCCCGCTCAAAAACAAAGCGATCACACCAAAAACTGCCGGTATGAAAATTTGTACCGCGTGGACAACCAATGACATTGCCAGGGCTGGGGCTTTAGCTACACCCACCAGCGCGTAAGCGCCCACTGAACCCGCCTCATAAATACCTAACCCACTTGGAGCTGCCGGGAGCGCGTTTACAAAAGCACTGGCAGGGATCACCAACATCGGCCACCACCATTGCCAAGCGCTTAGAATGACATTTTGCAGAATCATATATTCGACCATGGAAAAAGACCAGCTTATAGCCAAAATCACAAATGCCAGAAGGAAACGACGCGGATCAAGAAAAACCTCAAACCCAATCAGCAGTTGATTAAAAGCCGGGATCAATTTTTGCAGTGCCAGGTTGGAGTTGAATTTCGTCTTCAACCAGGAAAGTGTTTTTTCTTTGTTTTGTGCTGCCAGGATGATCAAAATTATCGAGATAGCCAAACCTGCCAATCCGACCCAGGCAATTCTATTCAAGAGTACATTGTCGATCAAGAACAATAAACAGGCGATCAAAAAGCAAAAGCCGACCAGAAGATCAAGGATCCGTTCTGCCACGATGCCAGCCAATACTTCCATGTAGCTCGTATTTTTGCTGTTCTTTTCGCTTAAAAAAGCCGCCCGGCCAAACTCACCCAGACGCAATGGCACGATCGAATTGAGCAGATAGCCCAGATTCATCGCCCAAAAAACATCCGCGTAGCTGAATTTTGAATCGTAAATGATCCAGCAAGTGATTCCCCTAAGCAGTAAACCCGCCAAAAAGCAGAGGACGATCAAAGTGACTGACCCGAAACTCAGTTGTCCAAAAGCGCTGAGCAAAGCTTGGAAATCAAGTTTGCGAAATACCAGCCAAAGGGCAAAAAAACTTATCGCAAGCGGCAAACCAACACTGACCAATTGGTTTAAGCCAACTGTTTTTTCAGTTTTGGGCATCATTTCTCCAGGCGTAAAATGGCCATGAAAGCTTCCTGTGGTATCTGGACGCTCCCGACCATTTTCATACGTTTTTTACCCTTCTTTTGCTTCTCCAAAAGCTTTTTCTTGCGGGTGATGTCCCCACCATAACACTTGGCCAACACATCCTTGCGCAGCGCTTTCACGTTTGCTCTGGAGATCACTCGTCCTTGCGCGTAAGCCTGGATCGGAATGACAAACATCTGACTGGGAATGATCCCTTTCAGCTTGGATACCAAAGCCTGTCCTTTATGAAAAGCGTCTTCGCGGTGGACGATGGCTGTTAGCGCGTCAACAGGTTCTTCGTTTAACAAAATTTGGAGCTTTACCAATTCCCCTGCCCGATATTCGATAAACTTGTAATCCATCGAGGCGTAACCGCGAGTATTGGATTTGAGCAAGTCAAAGAAATCAACAATGATTTCAGAGAGCGGGATCTCAAAATTGAGCTGGACGCGATTGATAGCCGGGTATTCCTGGTTGATGTAAATCCCTCTACGGCGTTTGACCAGCTCCATCACCACCCCGTAATAATCGGTAGGAGTAAAGATCTCCAGTTCCATCCAGGGTTCATAGATCTCCACGATCTCGCCTTCATCCGGTAAATCTGCCGGGGAGTCGATCATGATTGTCGATCCATCCTTTAAGTCAACCTTGTATTCAACCGAGGGCGCTGTAAAGACAACATCAAGGTTATATTCCCGTTCAAGGCGGTCCTGGATGATTTCCATGTGGAACA
>JAQVUC010000185.1 GCA_028699715.1 Anaerolineaceae bacterium
CGTACCAGGTGCAGAGATATTTGGCTTCGTGTAAGGATTATCCCCAAAGGTCGAAGGACCTCGGCTAGAGGTGCTAGAGATAACACGGGTGTCCATATGATTTGCCGTCGCAAAACTCTCCTGGTACTCGCCAGGGGAACCAAGACTTCCACAACTCGGTCCACTATTACCAGCCGAAAAGGCTGGGAAGATACCAGCCGCACGCCAGGCTTCAACCTTTGCAAGGTACCAATTATTTCCACCTACACCGCCCCAAGAATTGTTGACGATGTGGGGACGGTTAGCAGGATCACCAGCAGGAGCTATTATCCAGTCTGCACAGGCATTCAGGGACGCTTCAGAGCATTCATCAGTTTCGCAGCCTTTACAAGCTATCCACTGTGCATTGGGGGCCATCCCAACCTGGTAAGCTAAGGTTGGGTCGTCGTCGCCCACCATGGTGCCCATGGTGTGGGTGCCATGCCCATTGTTGTCGCAGGCTGAGCCACCGCAGATATTTGCAGGATCTGCCCAACAAGCAGGGTTAGAAGAATCAGTACCGCATTTGTAGGCTTGATCCAAAGCGGGATGATCCCACTGCACGCCGGTGTCGATATTTGCTACGATCAGCCCATCACCTTGCAGACCGAACTCAGACCAAAAATCGTCTGCGTTGGTATCCGTGATACCCCATGCAAGCGAATTAATAGTAGCCTGAGTGACGGTTGTTTTGTGTATTGAGATGAAGTTTGATTCCAAATAAATAATTCGCGGAAAGCGGATATGACCAACTGTCGGTAAAGCCGCAATTTCTGAAAGGGTGTTGAAGTTACCACCTTGAACCGCGATTTCGTTAGCAGCAAAGAATGATTCATAGTTGAGTCCTCGCTTTTTAAGGATCTCAAGGATGGGTTTTTGCGTGCGCTCAGCCACTTCTCGCAAAGTGTTATAAACATACCAGCCACGTTCGCTCCAGTCGGTTAAGGTATACGCTTTGGACAAGTCAGCTTTTTCGGCAATCTCAATCACAAAACTTGAAGTACCATCTGTTAAAACTGCGTTTAATACCCGGCTTTCAACTTTTTCCAGGCTTTGCTCATCAATTGGCTTAGCAACAGTTGGCGCAGCAGTATTTAATATGCTGAAGATCAAGCCTAAGATCAACAGCGAACTAAAAACCTTGACTGTCAACTTTGTTTGCATTTTTTCGCTTACCATAATCGATTAATTGTATCTGATAGTCATAAAGCCAACTATCTAAAAGGTTGATATCTCCTAATACCAGATAGACCTAGAAACTTAAAATATCAAATCCAATAAATTCTGAGATAGAAACTCTAAAAACACTTGATCAGTAATCAGATTTAGAAAAATTTCAAATATTGAAAGGAATTTTACTCAGGTCTTCTTACTCAACAGACTTTCCTGATTTTTCCAGAAGTCTTTTTATACGATGTTCCAGGGCATGCATAATCTTGGAGGCGGAGTTTGCTGAATTTTCATTGGTCAGCATACTGATAGCAGACTCGGTGAATTTTATGGCTGAGGGGTAGTCTTTCAGATTGTGTTCGTAATACATTGCCAATTCAACTGCTGCCTCAACGGAGCCGATTTCAACGGCCTCTTTCCATAAGGGGATTGCCTCAGAGATTTTTCCATTCCGCTTCAGCAAGCGGGCTCTTGAGATAAGCGCGTTAATCCGATCAGTTTGATTGAGGCCGTCCAAGAGCTCAGAGCGGTAAATCCTTTCGGCCAACTCCTCGCGGTCGAGGCGTTCCATCAGATGCCCGATCGAAAGCAAATCCTGTGGGTGGAGGATGCGTTCATCCGAGGGGTCCTCCAGCAGGGCGGCCAACCAGGTGAACAAGGCTGAAAGGCTGACAACATCAATTCTATTGTGATAGAAGATGCCCGCGATTTGACTGCCATCGCCGTTGACCAGGTACTCCCGGTAAAACTCCGGCACCAGATAACCAGGGATATCTTCGCCAGTCCTTTTGAAGAAAAGTACCTCTCTTTCAATATTACCAAGCTTACATTCCCTCAGCCGGCGCTTCCAGACTCTGCGTGTGATGTGCAGTAGGTCGACATGCTCCATCTCAGGAAAGGGATTGCTCAGGCGGTTGAGGATATAGCGCGTGTTGATGATGGGCAGATCGAACGATTTACCGTTGTAACTGACGATGGCTTTGGCTCCATCAACAAAGCTTGACAAAGCTGCTAATTGGGCTTTTTCTTCCGCGGGATTACGGAGGAAGAATTGCTCCAGCACAAACTGGTGATCGATAAATCTTCCCGCGCCGATCATAAAGGGCATGGTGCCTGTGCCACCTGAAAGCCCGGTTGTTTCCGTATCGATAAAAATGAAATCTGAGATATCCTCATCAGCCAGGTGTGGCGCGTTAGCCCACTCACACAAAATTGAATATTTTGTAAAAGGCGCTATAGGAATCGAGCCGTGGATGTGGTCGAATTCCAGCTGGTAATTGGAGGAGAAAACCGACCCAAACATAGTGTTGATCTCATGACCGGGGACCAAAGACTCAATCGGGGTTTTTTTGCTTGATTTGGCAGGTGGGGACTGGTCTTTTCCAAGCCGAACTCCCAACTTCTTCAATTGTTCCGATAAGTCAGACCAATCAGACACTTCTGAATCCTTCCAGCAATTCCAGGGCTTCTTTTTTTCCACCGTAGCCCGGCTCTCCAACCGGACCAATGCAGGCGGGGCAGCCGGACTCACATTGGCATTCTTTGATCATTTCGATCGCCCGGTCGATCCAGAAAATGCGCCTTTCAAAAAGCTTGCGAGAAAGACCAAGCCCTCCAGGGATATTATCGTAAATCAAAATAGCTGGTCCGTTATCGTTCAACACTGACCTTGCTTCAGTCAAAAGCGAGACATCCTCCCGGTCGCACATGATCAGCAAGGGGGCTATGCTCCTCAACGCATAGCCAGCTCCCGCCAAACCGCTGCGGACGCGCACATTCGCTTCGGCCTGGTGGTGACAAGCCGGGCAGAGCGTCACCAGGTTGGAGGGCAGGTTGGCTAGATCCGGATCAGAAAAAGTCCGGAAGGGGCGGATGTGGTGGACGTGCAGGTCAGCCGGTGGAAAAATCTTGCCACAAGCCCGGCAGGTGTTTTGATCCCTGTTTAGGATTTTTTGGCGCAAATTTGTCCAGTTGCTGCCGTAGGCATTCGGGTCCGCACTCCATGATCCGGTTTGCCGCAATTTTTCGAGATAATTTGACTTGATATTCAACCAGAAGCCGGTTGTCTGCAAATTTCGGGGAGGCATATCCAAATCGCCAGCTCCCACCAATTCGTTGGTGAACCAACGCTTTTTTTGGAATTTGGGGATGATTATTTCCAGTTGAAGATCACCATAATTAGCACTATAACACTGATATTCGACCGTTGAATCGACTTTGTGCTCGATGATCTGGGTATCTATGACAGGGATGGTGAAATAATCCGCCTGGCTGGGTTTCAAGGTGCAGATTCCTTCCTGAAGATCAAGATCCAGGACTTCATACATCTCCGCCTCGTGCAGGTAAATAGCATCTTTATGCACAAACCAGCTAGCGCTGTTGGCGTCCAGTTGACCGATCAGTTTTCTCTGACCCTTTTCATCCACAACCTGCAAACTGACGATATCCGGCGTGGAAGAGCGCAAAGATACTTCCGCGGCTGGGTACTGT
>JAQVUC010000186.1 GCA_028699715.1 Anaerolineaceae bacterium
ACTTAAACTGATCGAGATAAAAAGGTAAATCATGCAGTAACTTCTGCATGATTTTCTTAACTCTGGATTGCCACAGCGCTTTGTTGGCATCTGTTTCAGACCGGGTTTGGCTGACGATGTCACTCACACCTCGCAAGATCAAGCCTTTAGTTTCATTTTTGTCTAAAACCCAGGCGATAGAGGCTAATTCCCAATCCGCAGCCGGGACTTTAACGATGTTTGCCAGGAAACCGTGGTTGTTATGGGCGATATCCTGATCCGCTGAAGCCAGGGTTGATCTGCGGGTTTCGACAGGCAGCTCTTCCTCTATCCAACTCGTGTCCAGGCTTGTGCTGTAAAACTCGATGGCCTGGTCAGGGTCTCCCATGCGTTCGATCACATCGTACATGATCGTTTTTGTCACCAGAAAAACTTCGCCAACCTGTGCCAAATCCTCCAGACCTCCACAGGTGCCGAGGTTTATCACCAATTTTGGTGCCCAGTGGTCAATCACGTATTGGCTTGAAGCAGCGCTGTGTGTTTTCCCCCATCCGGAATGGAAGAAAAGCAGGGGATGACCTGAAAGTTGACACTCAAACAAGTCACCCAGTGGTGTGGAATGGATCAAATCAGGTTGAAGTAAATCGAGGACCGCACGCCATTCTGTGCCAGCGGAAATCAAGACAACAAAGGGTTTATGCTCAACTGAATTCAAGGCTATTGGTCAGTTTTCTTACCCACAGAGGCGATGTAGACAACGAAGCGCTCTTGCTCATCCAGGCCAAATATTTCGTTGGCTAAATGGTCGTCAAAGGCGGCAATCGCGCAAACCCCGTAGTCGATCGACTCTGCTGCCAAATACAGGTTCTGGCAGACATGTCCCGCGTCTAAATGAATGTAGCGGTAAGCCCGGGAACTATAGCGCCAACTGGTGCGGTAAACCTCCGCGCTCCAAAAGAAGCTTACTGCAGAAGTGATGACCTGCTTTTGCCGCAGGGTCGCCTGATAAGCTTTTTCGATGGCTTTCGGGCTGAGGTCAAAGGGTTCGATGGCATGCAGTTGGGCCACGTAGTGGTAAATGCCGGCTTGCAGACCTTCAACGTTTTGGATCAGTAGATAAGTCACAAAAGGATGCCTTGAACCGGCAGAAGGAACGAAGCGGTAAGTCAATTCACGCTTCTGGTCGATTTCTCTGACGCCTTGAGTTAGCATCAGCAAATAGGACAGTTCTGCCTGGGACATGACAGTGTTGGTGTCGTAGCGCCTTAAGGAACGGCGTTTTAAAAGGTTATCTACAAAATTATTGTTTTCAGGTTCAAAATCTTTCAAGTCAGGTAGCTGAATCAACTTTGACTCATCCAGAACCGAATCAAAATAGACTGGATAACTTTCTTTCAATTTCTCACCTGAAACAGGCAGGTTTTCATAACAAGTAGCCTGGTGCATTTCAGAGATCAGCTGCTTTGGGTCTGTCATTTTCTACCCTAAAACCTTATCATTGAAAGCAGCATAGCCAGCACGATGATGATAGCCAGGGCTGCCATCAGGTAGCGATAAGCGCTTTGAGTTCGATTGTTGTTTTTCTTTGCCATACTTACTCCAGTTCAGCTTTGATTGCATTAGCCTTTTCAAGTGAAATTCCCTTGATTTTGGCGATTTCACTTGCATCAGCTTCAAGGATTCCTTTGATCGAGCCAAAGCGAGAAATCAGTTCTTTTCTTCGGCTGGGGCCAATTCCAGGGATCGTATCAAGTTTAGATGCAAGCCCGATTTTACCACGTCGGTTGCGATGGGCGGTAATCGCAAATCGATGGGCTTCGTCGCGGATGCGTTGGATCAGGTAGTAGCCTTGGGAATGATCATCGAGCCGTAGTGATTCAGGATTATCCGGTAAAAACAGTTCTTCTTCCTGTTTTGCCAAACCCGCGATGGTCAGTGCGCCATTCAGGTCCATTTCCTCGAGGATGTCGATCGCCTGGCGCAGCTGTCCTTTGCCGCCATCCACAATCAGTAAATCAGGCAGGATGCTGAAGGCAAGGTCGGGCTTATAGCCAGGGTTCTGTTTGGCTTCATTTTCAGAGAAGTAGTTGCTGAATCGCCGTTTCAGCACTTCTTTCATCGAGGCAAAGTCATCCGGACCTGTCACTGTGCGAATATTGAAACGTCGGTACAATTTTTTGTTGGGAACGCCCTGTTCAAAAACAACCATACTGCCAACACTGGCCGTGCCCTGGGTGTTGGAAATGTCATAACATTCAATGCGATTAGGCGGCTCTGCCATACCCAAAGTTTCCTGGATTTCGTTTAGGGCTGTCCTCTGACGGTCTTTATCAGCTTTCCAGCGGATTTCGAGCGAACGCAGGGTTTCGGCTGCGTTTTCGGCTGCCATTTGGACCAGGTCTTTGGATTCACCCCGTTTTGGCACCTTGATCTGAACCTTTTCTCCACCACGCCTGGTGTTGAGCCATTCCTGGATGATGTGAGCTTCTTCGACTTCCTGTGGCAGGAGGACTTTGTTGGGAATGCTTGCCGCCTGGGAATAAAACTGTTTGATAAACTCCTCCAGGATGGCGGCGTTTTTCTCTTCTTCCGTGCCTTCAAGAATGAAGTACTCCCTGCCAATCAATTTGCCGGAGCGGATGAAGAAAACCTGGACGCAGGCTTCACCGTTTGATCTGGCCATGGCGATTACGTCCGAATCTTTACGCTCAGTTGAGATGATCTTCTGCCGTTCCACCACCCGCTGAATGGCCTGAATTTGGTCCCGGATCAAAGCGGCTTTTTCGTAATTCATCGCTTCAGAGGCTGAATCCATTTCTTTTTGCAAACGCTTCAACACCGGATCGGTTTTGCCTTCCAGAAAACGAGCCAGGTCATCAATCATTTGACGATAGTCTTTTTTCGAAATGGCGCCGATGCAAGGGCCCGAACAGAGATGGATATCGTAATAAAGGCAGGGGCGGGGGTCCTTGCCTGTGATTTCGCGAGCGCAGGTGAGATAGGGGAAAATCTTGCGTAAGATGTCCAGGGTCTGGTGAACCGCCCATACCGAGGTGTAGGGTCCAAAGTATCTGGAACCGTCCTGGACCATGTTTCGGGTCACAGATAATTTTGGGAAATCGTCCTGCCAGTGGATTTTGATATAGGGATACCTTTTATCGTCCTTCAGGCGCACGTTGTAGAAGGGTCTGTGCTGCTTGATCAGGTTCATTTCCAGGATCAGGGCTTCCAATTCAGATGCCACTACGATCCATTCGATATCGCGGATGTTCCGGACCATCTGCTTGGTTTTGTAGCTGTGGTCGCTTGAAGCCTGGAAATAGGACTTGACGCGATTTTTTAAATTGATAGCCTTGCCAACATAGATTATCTTGCCTTGCTCATCTTTCATCAGGTAGCAGCCGGGAGAATCGGGCAGAGTTGCTAAAATCGACTTGACTTTTTCCGTTTGAGCCATAAAGTCATTTTATCTTAAACAAATTAGAAATACGTTAGCGGCTTGGGTATAATTCGATCAGGATTATAGAGTATGCCGATTAGAAAATTACCTGAGACCCTGGCCTCCCAGATTGCAGCCGGAGAAGTGATTGACCGCCCGGTCTCTGTGGTCAAGGAATAGGTTGAAAACGCCATTGATGCCGGGGCAACAGAGATCAGGATCGATATCCAAAAAGCAGGAAAAGA
>JAQVUC010000187.1 GCA_028699715.1 Anaerolineaceae bacterium
TCGTTACAACAGCCTGGCAGAGTTTTTTGTTTGGATGGGGGTGGATGAGGATATTGCCTTTCAGGACGCCTGCCGGATTGAACACTACATCAGCCAGGAAACGTTTGACTCTCTGGTTGCTTATGATAAATATTGCAAAACAGTAAGACAAACTGCCGGTCCAGAAACTGAAGGGGACAGCAGCAGGAAGAGTTAAACGTTTTTTCCAGTCTTATATATCAGAAATACAAACAAAATCGTGCAAAAGGCAGATCAGGACGACCTGGTGAGTTGTTCTATTTCTGAAGAAGATGCTAATAATTTAGCTAGGGGCGGGAATTGTTTCCCGCCCTTTTAGGTAGAAATTACTTTAAGATCAAAGGCAGTTGCTCCAAATAGGCCTGGGTGGTGAACCAGGTGTCTCCACAGGCATCCCATACACCAGCCAAAAACATGCCATTTGAATCAGCATTAATTGATCTCAGAGATCCAAGACAATTATTTTCCGAGAATTTTACAACCGGAGCAAGAAAACCATGTGCAAAATAAGCAGTGGTGAACATGTCATCCTCTGCCCAGGAGATGACAGCCCTTGTGCCTCCGGTAGCTCCCGGCCGAGGATCAAGCGCGTTAATTTCTAGGTCAAATTTGTTCGTTAGTGAATCATTACTTGGTTCATAGAACAGCGTTGTATCAAAAGCGTTAGTGAAGTAAACTTGCTGTCCATCAATAGGAGGCGTATCGTCCCCTATGAAACTGAGGAACACGTTTTCACCTATCCCTTGAATCTCAACATCATCGATGGCCGAATAAGTGTCCCAGCTGCTGGGTAAAATAACTGGATGATTATTCTGCGTGGGCTCCGCGCAACCATTAGCATTACAAGACTCAACGTACATTTTATTCAAAGTAGTTGGTTCATTAGCATGCGCCAAAGCAACACGTTGCGTCGCCCCTACGTCATAGAAAGTAAGGCTGACAGGAACGTCTTGATCTATAGCATTGCCTTCCCAGATGACCCAGACCTGATCCATCTCTCCATCCAGTTGCGTGCTCCGGTTAGAGCGGAGTTCCAGGCGTTCAGCATAAGGTGGTGGACCACCGGTTGTCCAGTTGTAGTGGTAGCCGACATGCAAGTAACCACCGTCATCGATACCCAAATCCAGGCTGAAAAAATGTACAGTTTCAAAACTTTCAATAAACCAGGCAACCCGACCTCCTCCAGAGCCGCCTGCTATGCGCTTGTACCACAGGTCAACAGTGCGCCCGTCTGTGTAAGGTCTGTCATAAATTGCGTAAGCAGTGTTACCCTGCGCGATCACCTGTACAGTACCTGCTGTTTGCTCCGAAGCATCCAAGCGATCACAGTCTCTGTCATAGCCACCCACAGGAGGAATCATTGGAATTTGCTGGTAGCAGGCAAACTTCTCCGGCCCACCTCGCTGCTCCACCCAGGTCACATAAGCTGTACCATCATTTGTCACAGCAATATCAGGGTCATATTGCCACCAGTCCATCCCGGACCCGGTCATGGTCATCGTAATCTTACCTAATGGCTGTGCCTCACCGTAACGGGTTCGATAGTAAACAATGCGCCCAGCCACCACGCCGGCAATGTGGGAGAGTCCATCCGGGTCAACAGCAATTACGGCTTGCTCAACATCATCGCCAGCTGTAATGTGAATTTCGGTCGGGGGTGAAAAAGTGGTGGGGGCACAGGCACCCAAGATCAATGTTAAAAGCAAGAAGAATGTCCAAAGAATGGTTTTCTTTTTCATGGTAAATAACCTCCTTGAAGGTGACGCACACACCCTCCATCTGGAAGCGCGTGCGCCTGCTTGAGCTATAAAGTTGTGACGGTTAGGTGATCTCGGTCGAGGTCAGAAGAATTTGTATATATACTATAACAAATTCGAATATGGAATTCAATACTCTACCCACTAAATTCCTTCAAAATCTCAACCTTTTTAATTCATAACATGTGTAAGATCGTACCGCTCGTGCCGGCCTGCCTCATGTGTTTACATATGGGGTCTCCCGACCGCGCACGTGTTTTGACTCTGCTCGTGCCGGTCTCTTGACCGCGCACGTACTATGACCGTAGGTCTCCCCACTACCGCTCGTGCCGGTCTCCCGACCGCGTACGTACTATGACCGTAGGTCTCCCTCACTACCGCTCGTGCCTGCCTGCCCCGTGTGTTTACATATGGGGTCTATCTGATCGTGCCGGCCTCCCGGCCGAGCACGTGTTTTGACTCTGCTCGTGCCGGTCTCCAGACCGTGCACGTACTATGACCGTAGGTCTTCCCCCAAAAAATTTATCAACAACAATTCCGTGTACAATAGCTCTCATGGTCTATAAGCCCAAGCTTGATATCGCTGACTTATACGCGCGTTTTGCCTCTCCAATTGCAAATGTGGACTGCGGAGAAATTTGCCGGCAATTTAATCCATCCGGCAAGCCCTTTTGCTGTGATATCTGCGTGGCAGTACCAGTTGCTCTGAAAAAGGAATGGACTTATCTCAAAGCCAATACCGAACTGTGGCACCGACTGCACGGCGACGAATGCCCTTCTGATCCGATCGACCTGCCCAAAATGCAGGCGGAAACGCCCCACTATATGCACCTGATGGCCTGCAAAGGTCCGGCTTTTTGTGAGCGGGATTACCGCACACTCAGCTGCCGCCAATTCCCCTTTTCACCCTACATCACCGCAGATGACCGTCTGATTGGGCTGACCTATAATTGGGATTTTGAAGAAGTTTGTTGGGTGATCAGCAATCTGGACCAGGTCAGCGACCAATATCGAAAAGAGTTCCTGGACATTTACGACCACCTTCTCTTCGAGCACCCCAGTGAATATGACAGCTACTATTGGCTTTCGGAAGATATGCGTGAGCATTTCACCAAAACAGGCCGATCCATTCCGATCCTGCACCGCGATGGCAGCTACTACCTCTTAAATCCAGAAACTGATGAGCTGACCCCAATCGACCCCCACGAGTTCCCAAAATTCGGACCGTATCTTTAAAAGACAGGGAACAGGGAACTGGAACAGAGAACTGGAAACTGGGAAAAAATATGACAATAAGAAATCACCGTGATTTAATTGTTTGGCAAAAGTCTATGGATTTGGTAGAAGAAGTTTATCGATTAAGTAATTTTTTACCAAAAGAGGAAATGTTCGGAGCAACAAATCAACTGAGAAGAGCTGCCTTTTCAATTCCTTCCAACATTGCTGAAGGAAATGCTCGCAATTCTTCGAAAGATTACGCAAGATTTCTGTCAATGGCAAGAGGTTCAAAAGCGGAAACTGAAACTCAACTCGAAATATGTGTCCGTATCGGCTATTTGAATGAAGAGCAAACACGTAAAGCGCTGACCTTGTGTGATGAGATTGGAAAAATGCTTTATGCAATGATTCAGAAACTAAACCATCAACACCCTTCTCCCTGATCTTTGCTCCCTGATCTCTTCGACCTACTCCCTGCGTGCTGCTCCCTGCCCCCTGCTCCCTGCTCCCTGATCCCTGCTGCCTACCCCTGCTTCCTGCTTCCTGCTCCCTGCCCCCTGCCCCCTGCTCCCTGATCCCTGTTCCCTGCTCCCTGCCCACTGCCTTAAAACAAAAACGACTATCCTTTGACCGCCGTTTGATATCAGGAAAACGTAAATCG
>JAQVUC010000188.1 GCA_028699715.1 Anaerolineaceae bacterium
AGCTGGCACCGCCATGGATTATCCTGTCTCCGTGCAGCGCATCAAAGATGCTTTATCATCCAGTTCCCGCCGTTCGGTCAATTTGGAAGTGATGGAAACCAGACCGCAAAAACCATCTTTTGACATTCTTGAAATCATGCTCAAAGATGTCATCGACGATGCCACCTTCGATGGTCTGATCGAGTTCTATTTCAAAGATCTGCAAAACGGATTGACGATCCACTTTGCCTACAGCCGTATTGGTGAAGAAGAGATCCCAGTCAATGTCGCCTACTCTTCCTGGAGCACGATCAAAATACCTGCCCTCATTACACTTTTCAAAAATCTTGAAGCGCCTTACGACCAGGAAATTCTGGCTGAAATCGAAGATATGGTCGAACAATCCAGTAACGAATCCACCGATTCTGTGGCAAAAAAAGTGATCGAGCCCAACCTGGCACCCCTAAGGATCACGGAAGACATGCAAACCCTGGGCTTGCAGAAAACCTTCTGGGCAGGTTTTTTTGGAATGGGATCGCCTCTGCTCCAGGAAATCTCAACTCCCGCCAACACAAGGACTGATTACGTCACCGACCCTGACCGCTATGGTCAGACCACACCGCTGGATCTAGGTTTGCTGCTGGAAGAGATCTACTATTGTTCCCAGGATTATGGTGGGGCAATTCCCATAGCATTTGAGGGATCCATCACCCAGGAAGAATGCCAGATCATGGTCGATTATCTCAGCCAGAACGTGATAGGTCACCTGATTGAAGCTGGCGTTCCCAGCGGGACGGTTGTGGCCCATAAGCACGGTTGGGCCAACGAAGTCCAGGATGGTTATGTCCACACCATGGGCGATGCCGGTATAGTCTACACCCCCGGTGGAAACTATATCCTTTCGATCTTTGTCTACCAGCCCGTCCAGGTCATCTTTGACTACGCCAATCTCCTCTTCGCCAACCTGTCTGCTTCGGTTTATAACTATTACAACCTACAGTAGGGTATTCCAAGTTTTCATTACGAAGTGAGGCAATTCAGGTATAATGTTTTTCGCTGCCCCCGTAGCTCAATGGATAGAGTACCTGACTTCGAATCAGATGGTTGGGAGTTCGAATCTCTCCGGGGGCATTTTTCTTTTTTAACCCTCTGTTCTCTCAAGGTCTCCCGACCTGCGAGGGATCTGACCGAAGGTCTCCATAAATTATTTCCCGGGTTCTCGCAAGGTCTCCAGACCTGCGAGGGGTTTGACCGAAGGTCTCCAAGTACGATTTTTTGACCCCCCATGCGAGGAATATGTTAGAGAGTTGTGAGTTAGCCCCTGCGTGGTATAGGTAGGTCTTTCTGAGGGCTGTATTTTTAAACAAAATTTCCACTTCTCTGAACATCGTATAATCAATCTCATGGCAAAAACAGTCAACGGACGGGAAAGAGTCTGGCAGATCCAGGAAGTGGTCGGCAGCGGTGACGCGGGCGAAGTGCTGCGCGTCCAGTCGATGCAGGGCGGTTTGGAAGGCGTGATGAAACGTCCGATCCAAAATGTGTCCGGTGGTACCATCCTGCGCCAGGCAGCCCAAATTGAAACGGAAGGTAAGATCCTGCTCGCGCTGGAAGGTCTGAATCTGTTCAGAGACGGTCTTACCATCCACACACCAACTCTTTTTGATCAAAGCATCCCGGGAACAAGTAACACCGCCAACCTCTTCATCGTCAGTGAAGAAGTCAGTGGTACGCCCATCACAAACTTACTTCAGGCAAAGCATTCCGGGGGCGAACCCATCCCCCTCAACGTGGTCATGAAAGTGCTTTCAGCCGCTTTTTATTTGTTGGAGCAGATCCACTCTAAAGGCATCATCTGGAATGACGTCAAAATGGATCACATCTACTGGGACGCAACTTCAAGAAAAATGAGCTTTATCGACTGGGGCAACGGGCAGTTTCTGCAACCCCAGGCCGATCTGGCGACCAGCCCCATCTGGCAGGATTACGAACAGTTGATTGAAGAAGGCTCAGCTCTTTTGAACCAAACCGCACCCCACTTACTGCTGGACCTGGGCTGGCCGGCTCACAGCAAGGACCTTGATCTGCTCCAGATCAAACAACTGCAGCTGCGGGTCAATTATCTGGAAACCTACCTGACCATGAGGTCAACCGAATATCAACTCTTGTTCCAAAAATTCACCCAATTTCTGGCTGATTTCGATTCGCTGGAGCAAACACTTGAGTTATATAAAGACCTAAAGGCTTTCGGGATTCAAACCAACAACCAAACCTTACTAAAAGCTAGCCAGGAACTGCTGCTTAAGTTCTTGGAAAACGAAGAGTACGACAGTTCGAAAAGAATACTTGCAGCCATGAAGGCTCAGGTTACGGATCTTTTGACTCCCCAGTGGCACATCGTCGACTACCTGATCGAGGCCGATTTAGCCATACCAACGGATAAATTGCTGGAGTTGATCAAAGCAATTTTTTCTTCAGAGTGGAGCGAGGTTGTTTGGCTCGCCAGAAATCTCATTTCGAGCGATGAAAGGCGTTCAGCCCTTGCTTCTCTTATTTATACTACGCGCAATTTAGCCTTTGACTCAAGCAATACCCCCACAATCTATGCTGAGATGCTTGCCTTGAAGAATTCTTTGACAGAACAATTGCGCTTGCTTAAACAAGAAAGACCAGAAGAAAGTCAGTTTGCAGAAGGCTTGGCTAAAATCGAAAAAGCGCTGCAAGACTTGATCGGGGCTTGGGCTGTCTTAAAAAAAGACGAAGCCTTAGGAGAAAAATTTATCACTCTCAAGCAAATCCTGGGGGCCGTCAACAGCCTGCAGCTAAAGGCCCCCCGCCCCTTGGCTGAGCTGCTGCAACAAGCCCTGAGCAGTATTAGGGAAGTCTACCAAGTCTGGAATGCAGCTGATTTTCCATCAATTTTCAAAGCCATCAAAAAACTTTATCTGACTGAACCGACCTTGGATTACTTGCTCCCCCTCATGGGTCAGCTTGAATCCATGAGCTCGCGCCTGCAATCTTTTGAATCCGGTCCGCAGGATGAGCAAAGCATCACTTCTTTCGCCAAATCTCTGCTCGACCAACAAGACGACCTGGTAACCCACCTTACATCCGCAAACTGGCTGAACAATTACCTTTACGCCCTTCAATCAATGGTTCAGGCTCTCGACCTGGACTCCTTGCGTGACCTTGCCGCAACCTACGAATGGCCGACCAAGTGGCTCTTCTTCCCCAACCTGCGCCTGGAGATTCCATTCGAGCAATACACAAAATCAAACTTGACAGAACAACAATCTCAGGCTCTGCAAAAGTATCACAGCGATTTACGCCTTGCTAAAAGCACAGCTGCAGCTCTTCAAGCTATCAAAAGCCTGCTGCCAGCTTTTTATTCTTCTTATAAACATCTGGATGAGGAATTCAACTTTGTATATTCAAGCATTCCCCGCGCACCCTTTAGCCCCGGTTTTTCCTCTTTTCCACCCCAGGATGAACAGAATATTCAAAAAGCACTCGATGTTTTGGCGGCTATCAACAAATGGAAACAAACTTCTGAGGCAGGCGATTGGTACTTGCAGGAATTGTTAGTGAATGAATATGACGACTCCTGGGCTTGCTTAAAAGATATTCAGATCACCACCAGAGACTGGAACCAGGAAATTTTG
>JAQVUC010000189.1 GCA_028699715.1 Anaerolineaceae bacterium
TTACCATCGTCTGTAATTGTTGCGATTTTCATTGAAATCTCCTTCTTAATAACGTTGATTGAAAAGTGCCTCCCCCCAGGCTCTTCATTTTCATCCAGATTGGATAAAACTAATAAAAGTTGAGCGCTTTCTTGCGTTAGATTCTTCCAGGAATGCGGCAAATGCGCTTGAAAGACCAGGCTGTCACCCGTCTTGAGTATAAATTCCCTGTCCTCCACCTGATAATGAGCAGTTCCCTGCAAGCAGTAAACAAATTCGTAGCCTGTATGAACGATGTTTTCTTCGCCACTTCCAGCACCGGGCTCCAGGGTCACAACAAAGGGTTGCACGTAATTTCCCGCGAAGTCTTTGCCGAGATTTTCCATTTGGGTCCGCCCAAAAGCAACCCCTGGACGCTGGTCTGAGGGTGTAAAGACGACTTGCCTGGTAATTGGTTCTGATTCAAAAAAAGCGGCGATAGGCACATCCAGCGCGGATGATAATTGTTGCAGAGTGCTGACTGAGGCTGAAGACTTGCCATTCTCAACCAGGCTGAGCGTATTTACATTTAAACCGCTGATTTCTGCCAGGGCGCGTAAAGAAAATCCTCTTTTGGTACGCAGGTCACGCAGCCTCTGCCCAACTACGATTTCGGCTGGAGTAGGGGACTCGAATTGCTTTGGATCAAATTGAAATGAAGGCATACTCCCAGCTCCTGGCAAGACTAATCCCATAGAAATTGTTGGATAACATACCAGTATTATAGTACATATTATAGAATAATCAAGTAAATGTACCAAAAGAATAATACAAAATATCCAAAAGTATTTGATCTTTGGACTCAATTTTAGTTATTGTGTTGGTAAGGCTTCAAAATTTTTGACTAAGACATCCGCTAATAACAGCAATAATTCGGGTGGATTCCCCACCGGAGACTTTACGTAGAGAGCTTTGAGAATATTCTATTAATAACTATTGACATTAATAGAATAGAGTGTTATTTTAATAGCAGAGAAAATTTTTGGAGGCAAAAAAATGCCAAGACATGGTAGAGGTTGGGGAATTGGAGGAGGCGAAGGGCGAAGGAGAAATTATTCTCCGTTGAACACTTCCTTATTGGAACCAGCGCTTCTTATTTTAATCAATACAGAGCCAAGCCACGGGTATTCGCTTTTGGCTGATTTGGAAGCTTTTGGATTGAGCACGGTTCATCCCAGCGTTGTCTATCGGACATTGCGTGAAATGGAAGATTTGGAGTGGATCCATTCAGATTGGGATACTGATCAGAGCCAGGGTCCTCCCCGGAGGACTTACCATCTGATTGCCAAAGGAGAAGAAGCCCTGGAGTATTGGAAGAGAGAGTTGGCCAATGCCAACCAGACAATCGAGCAATTGCTTGAGAAGAGTTTAAGTAGAAAGATCTAAGGAGGTAACTATGCCTGCAAGAGATGGAACCGGACCTGCTGGTCAGGGAGCTCATACGGGTCGGGCTATGGGGAATTGCGAATCAGCTGGTGACAACAACAGACAGATTCCAAATACACCCAACACACTCAACCGGCCATATCGACAGAACAGAGGGCTCTGGGAGTCAACTGTCGGCCGTTTATTTGGACGTCGGCATGTGAATAGAAGCGGTCGACGGTGAAACAATTTGAAAGGAGTAACTATGCCTGCATTTGATGGATCTGGACCAACGGGAACAGGACCAATCGGAAGAGGAATGGGTCCTTGCGGTAATGGCACTGCCTGGAGAGGAAGAGGGCGGGGATTTGCCCGCTTTGGGGGCGGCTTTGGAATGAGGCGCTCAGACGCGCCGCTGCCTGACCAAAAGGACCTCTTACAGCAGCAGCAAAACTGGTTGCAAACCCAACTCAACGCGGTCAACCAACGCCTGCACGATATCGAACCAAAATAGCAAATCATCCTGGCAGCTACCTATAGTTGCCAGGATAACCTTTTTAAATTTCACGCCCAACCCCTTTTACGTAAAACTCAATAGAATTGCTTTTGACAATTTGTAAACAGAAGTTACAAACAACTTTGACGAAATGTAGTCTTGAAAACCGTTCATAATTTATTTTTTTGATCTATCGCTTTTACTGTACTAATTAAGTCTGTTTCCATCAGTGGAATCCATTAAAACCCTCTCAACTTACTTGTAAAATGGCCTGGAAGTTGCATACTTAAATCAATCATGACTCGCTGGTGGAGGTTTGGGTTTGGCAGGCGCTTTGGGAGGGGGATGGCTGCGTGCTGTGGCTTGCTGTGGCTCCTCTTGCTTCTGACTGCCGCGCAAACACAGCCTCCCACAACGGCCTCAGCAGTTGAAGCGGAGGGGTTGTGGCAGGCTTATCAAAACCGCTATCAGGCGGATTTGACCATCAATTCCAATGATCCTTTGGCCACCCTGTTTGAACCAGTTTTGGACCACGCCTTCATCAGTCCAGATGGCAAAACAGGGGTGCTCTGGCTGGCGCTCAAAGACCACACCGGACGAATTCTGGCGACTGAACCGGGGCTTGTTTTAGCAGTGCGCGAGAACGAGAACTGGCGAATCGTTTATTCCGGGGAAAGCGAATGGCAGCAAATCAAAGCCAGTCTGCCTGCAAACTTTCTCCCGGCTTCTTTTCAATCTGCACCGGAAAATCAGCTTGACCAAACTATCAACGCTCCCATTACTGGCTATTATTTGCCTTATGTAGCCGGCACCAAGCACCGACTGGAAGGCTCTGTGCTGCATTTCAATGATTATCCAGCTCTGGGCTATCCCAGTTGTAGTTATGAGTATTGTCAATACGCCTACGATTTCACCGACAGCGGGCATTTTCCCTTGGTTGCCTCCAAGGCAGGGGTGGTGGTTTCCTCAAGGGATAGTTGTTATGATGGAAATACTGGTTGTACCAATTACATTGTCTTACAGGATGTGGTTGGAGGGGCATACCAGATCTACCTGCACCTGGCTCACAATACCATCCCTGACCATTTAACTAATGGGACCTACATCGGAAGGGGTAACTACATCGGCGATACTGATGATACCGGTTACAGTACCTCAGAGCACGTGCATTTCATGGTCACAACAAGTTTCTGGTACGGTGGTGATGGCTACCCCTGGGGTTATTCCGTGGATATGCGTTTTGCAGATGTGACCATCAACGGCGGCATCCCCCGTACTTGTTACGAGGTGACCCATCTGCCAATTTATGATAACGCCACCCAATGCATAGGGTCTAAAACTGATCCCCTTAACCCGCAAAATGACTGGTTTGTGTCTGGTAACCCGGGAGCTTCTCCCCCAACCGGTTCGCTGACCCGGCCTACCGCTGGAGCTGTGGTCGCGGGTGGTTCAAATCCCTTAATGGATGTGACCGCTGAAACCAGTGATGACGTCCGGGTGGTGAGGGCCGTTTTGCAGGCAAAAATCAACGGCACCTGGACGGAGATTGGCCCTGAGGTTACCAACCCATCCTCAACTGGAGTGTTTGACTGGGATGTGAATTTGTGCCAGGCAGGCCCTTTGAACGGACCGCTGGAAGTTGCCCTAAAACTATGGGACCACGAAGGCAACGTGGTTGGATTGCTTTCCAAGAGGACCATCACCGTCGACCATGCCTGTCCACCGCCTGTCAGCCAGATGACCGCGCCA
>JAQVUC010000190.1 GCA_028699715.1 Anaerolineaceae bacterium
TGTTGCGAATGTGGTTGCGAATGCCATGAAAGACTGGGCAATCGAGAAGGGAGCGACGCATTACACCCACTGGTTTCAACCGCTGACTGGCAGGACTGCGGAAAAGCATGACTCCTTTATTTCGACTACGGATGATGGCGGGGTCATCATGGAATTTTCCGGCAAGCAACTTATCCAGGGAGAGCCGGATGCGTCCTCGTTCCCGAGCGGGGGACTTCGATCCACGTTTGAGGCTCGTGGCTACACAGCTTGGGATTGCACTTCGCCTGCCTTTCTTAAGGAAGATGCATCTGGCAATGTCACGCTTTGCATCCCGACGGCGTTTTGCTCCTACACGAGCGAGGCGCTTGATAAGAAAACACCGCTCCTTCGTTCTATGGAAGCCGTTTCCCGGCAGGCGGTTCGCGTCTTGAGAGCACTTGGCAACAGGAGTGTTACCCGGGTGACATCTACCGTGGGTTCCGAACAGGAATATTTTTTGATTGATAAAAAGTATTATGATCAGCGTTTGGATCTGGTCGTCTCCGGGCGCACCCTTTTTGGCGCCGCTTCACCGAAGGGACAGGAATTGGAGGATCAGTATTTTGGTGCCATCAAGGACAGAATTTCGGCGTTCATGAGGGATCTTGATATTGAACTCTGGAAGATGGGGATTTCCTCCAAAACCAAGCATAATGAAGTCGCCCCAGCTCAGTATGAAATGGCGCCGATATTTTCGACGACTAATATTGCGGCGGATCATAATCAACTTGTCATGGAAACCATGCAGAAGGTCGCGCTTCGGCATGATCTGGTGTGTTTGTTGCATGAAAAGCCTTTCGACGGCCTGAATGGTTCGGGGAAACACAACAACTGGTCTCTGGCTACTAATGACGGACAAAACCTTCTTGAGCCCGGGAAAACACCGAACGAGAACGAGCAGTTTCTGATTTTTGTGAGTGCCTTGATTATGGCTGTGGATCGTCACGCAGACAAGCTTCGGGCGAGCTGTGGCAATCCCGGCAATGACCTCCGGCTCGGGGCCAATGAAGCCCCTCCGGCCATTGTCTCCATTTTTATGGGGGAGGAGTTGACGGAGATTCTGGAATCGATTGCCCAGGGGAAAAAAAGTGAAAATCATGGGCAAAGGGTCATGAATATCGGAGTGGATACCTTACCCGCTTTTCCCAAGGATAATACGGACAGGAATCGTACGTCGCCGTTTGCTTTTACTGGGAACAAGTTTGAATTTCGCATGGTGGGTTCTTCTGCGTCTATTTCGGGGCCGAGCATTGTAATCAACACTATTGTGGCAGAAGCGCTGGATGAAATCGCAACCCGACTTGAAAAAGCCGGGAGATCCGGTACCAACAAAGAATCAGCCGCGATTGTCCGGGATGCCATGAGGAAGCATGGGCGTATTATTTTTAACGGTAATAATTACTCGAAAGAGTGGGTGGCGGAGGCCAAAAAACGTGGTTTGCCGAATATCTGTAGCGGAGTCGAGGCGCTAGGTTACATGGCCAACCCGGTAGCGGAAAAGCTTTTCGGCAAATACGGAGTGCTCTCGAAGAAGGAGATACATTCCCGATACGAGATTTACCTGGAAGGTCACGTCAAGCACGTGAATATCGAAGCTCGGGCAGTGGTTCAGATGGTGAAGCGGCAATATTTCCCCGCGGTGATACAGTTCACGGAGCGATTGGCTGGAACCATTCACCAGCTTAAGGCTGTGTCAGTTTCAGCGAAGGTTCAAAAAGAATTGCTTGAGAAGATCAGTGATCTTCTTGAGTCTGCCAATGACAAACTGGAAAAACTTGAATCTGCCATTGCAAGGGCTCGTCAGGCTGAAGATATCCTCAAGCGCGCCGAGGCCTTTCGTGACAAGGTTACTGTGGCGATGAATGATCTGCGGGAGGATATTGACGCCCTTGAGGAAATCGTGCCCTCAGAGCTATGGCCTGTTCCCGGTTATGCGGATATGCTTTTTAAGCTTTAATGAATCTGCTCGGGTTTTTAAAAAATAATTGTAACCAATAACGGATAGGTGTTTTTTTATTGATTTTTTTGTAGATATCCACGCTCATGTAAGGGCACGGGTATTTGTGCGAACACTATTTCTAAACACCAATCAAATAATAATCCGTGATTGCGATTGCATCAACGATTTAGTTGATGTTGCTCATTGCGTTTCCATGGTGGAGTAGGGTGCAAATCGGTAGCTTGGGAATGATTCAATATGGCGTGTAAATATTCTGCTCCTGCCTCACCGCTTAGACATCGTGCCCAGTTGGCAAGTTCAAGGCGATCTTGATATTTGGGTTTTCCTGCAACAAGTACCGAATGCAGGATATTGACCAAGGCTAATAGATTCCCGTTTGCAAATACCCCTCCGACCCCGCTTTGTTGTACAACTTCAGCAACACCGCATGCATCACTGCAAATTGCTGGTGTGCCAACCATAAGAGCTTCAGAGACGACCGCGCCCCATCCATCGTGCCGACTGGGAAGAACAAGACAATCAGCGCTAGCCAACACTTGCGACACATCGCCAATAGGTAGTTTCCCCATCCAATGCACATGGCCTGGCCAAGTTCTTTTAGCGAATGATTTCATAGTATTTTCCAACGGGCCGGAACCTATCACAACCAGTTTAATATCCTCTCGTTTGAGGATGGAAAGTGCCAGTATAAGCAAGTCTAATCTTTTCCGTTGGATAAATTGCCCGACAAAAATGAATTGGAATGGCCCAGTTGTTTTGTGCAAGTGCCCAATCGCAGGTTTTGCAGTATTAGCCAAAAAGTAAGCAAAAGGATAAACTCGAT
This sequence comes from Anaerolineaceae bacterium, assembly GCA_028699715.1. Lineage (GTDB taxonomy): Bacteria > Chloroflexota > Anaerolineae > Anaerolineales > Anaerolineaceae > Mesolinea. The sequence goes on from JAQVUC010000190.1 coordinate 2,805, forward strand.
CTGATGGTATACCATGTTGCACAACCCAACTTGTTGTGCGGTGACCGATGGCCAGCACTCCCTGAAGACATTTATTCCAGCGATGAAATAACCTCTGATATTCCAGTTGTTTTAAGATGGCTTGCCAACCTGTATCTTCGACGGTTTCCATAATGACCCACTGTTTACATTGGCGCATTGCCAGAGCGCGTTGAGCCAGTTCCACTAAACCATTGGATCGAATGCCTTGGCAGATATGTATAGCATTGGGCGAAGCGGTTTCTGCTAATGTTCGCACGGTTGTAGCAGTGGGAGCAAGTTCGAGACGAGCTCTGCCTAAGCTCGGAGTTGTCCAGCCTTGTTGAGCTCGTTCTCTTGACAGTAGTTGCTCAGCAACACATATGACGATGTGTCCTCGCTGTGCAATCGCTGCAACCAGCCCAGCCATGTGAGGACTGACGGTGCGTTGCCAGAAGTATATTGGTTCTGGTTGATTCTTCACTTGATTTGCCTTCTTTCCTGGTAGCTAGCAGAGGCCCAACCCAAAAGGATCAAAGACAGTAAACCCATTCCACCAGGCGAAAACAACGTAGCTTCGCCCATGTTCATAAGCAGTGCGGTTAAGCTGACGGAGAACGGAACCACTCCACCCCGTGCACCACTTCGCATAATCATGGATATCCACAGGCACACAGCTAAAAAACCCAGAACCCCGACCTCTTCTAGAATAGCGATGGGTAGCACACATTTTTCTGCAGGTGCACTGACTGGTAGGCCAAGGATCGGATCACGTTCGACTTTCATCATGGACGGGTTGGAGGTGACACCAAAACCGATCC
>JAQVUC010000191.1 GCA_028699715.1 Anaerolineaceae bacterium
AAAAAATATGACTGATAATCGATATTTTGGTACTGACGGTATCAGAGGCACCTTCGGGACTTCTCCCATGACTCCTGAATTTGTTTACCGGCTTGGTTTGGCCGCCGGCCAGTCCTTGAGCGCCCAAACAGATACTCAAGCCTTGTTTGTGATTGGGCGCGATACGAGAGTTTCGGGTCCGGAATTGCAAAGGGCCTTAGCTACAGGCTTGCGCAAAACAGGCGCACGCGTGCTGGATTTAGGAATCGTGCCAACTCCCGGAATTGCTTATCTGACCCGTTTTGTAGGCGCGACCGCCGGGGCGGTCATCTCAGCCTCGCACAACCCTGCCAAGGAAAACGGCATTAAATTTCTCAACAGCGAGGGGATGAAACTGAACCAGGAGCAGGAAGCAGCCATTGAAGAACTGCTCGAGCAAATCCCGGAAAAAGTCCCCAGCCTGGAAGATGAATGCCTTGGTGAAGACTCCCCCCATTTGTTTGAAGCCTATTTACTGGATTTGCAACAAACCGCACCTGGGCTTGATCTGAAAAACCTTAATATTTTGATGGATTGCTCCAATGGGGCTGCCTGGAAAGCGGGTCCGGAAGTGCTGCGGCGTTTGGGGGCCAACTTGATGGCCATCCATACAGAGAATGACGGCATAAACATCAACGTTGATTCCGGGTCTGAACATTTGCGTTCCAAACCGGCTGTCTTAGCTGAACGTTTGGCTGAACAAGGCGCTGATCTGGCAATTGCATTTGATGGTGACGCAGACCGTGTTATCCTGATGGATGAGAAGGGCAACCTGATCGATGGCGACCACGTGCTGGCGCTGCTGGCGGATGAGCTTCATCGTCAGGAAAAGCTTTTGGGAGATAACCTGGTCACCACAGTCATGGCAAACGGAGCGCTCAAGCAATTTGCAGCAGAAAAAGGCTTCACGCTCCTGGAAACGCCCGTTGGGGATAAGTATGTTACCGAAGCATTGAATGAACTTGCCTCCAAAGAGCCAAACACCGGCAAATTTGGCCTGGGCGGAGAGCAATCCGGGCACATCATCCTGCTGGACCAAGATCACCGCACCGGGGATGGCATCCGCACAGCTTTGTTCGTCCTGAAGATGCTGACAGACACACCCGGAATGACCCTTTCCAAATTAGCCGACCGGATCCAAAAATACAACCAGGTGGTTGCCTCCTGTAATGTGGCTGCCAAGCCTGATCTGAAAAGTTTGCCGGAATTCCAGGACCGCCTTGCCCGTATGAAAGATGAACTGACAGGTTTGGTGCAGTGGAACTCACGTTATTCCGGTACAGAACCAAAATACCGTCTGATGCTTGAAGCCGACCCACGCACAAGCGCTCAGGAATTAGCCAAAGTTGCCTGGGATGTCTGCGATTTGATCCAAAAACTGACCGACACTCCTGCCGGGGCAAAAATTGAAGTGTTGAATGTCTCTCAGGGCGGACTCATGCCCAGAATGGAATAAAAGGAAACGAATAGGAGAGTAATGACAATAGATAAAACCGATCCCACCTTCAAAGCGCAACTTGCTGTGATATTTAATCAGGTCAACCGTGAGTTGATGATCGCTGATAAGCCGGAAACCTGGCAGCCTGCGATCAAAGCCATGTCAGCGTTTTTGGATGAAGTTGCTGATTTGCTTAGTGATGAACCGGAGCTGATTGGGGAGGATCTGGTCCTCTCCTCGCGTATTTTCAGTCTCTTGTTGACCGTGACCGCGACCGCAACTCAGGGTAGGTTGGAATTATATAAAGGCAAAGATGAAAGAGGGCAGGAATATCAGGCACAGATCGAAAACGACTATTTGCCTCTTTCAGGCGACCTGCGCCGCAAAGCTATTGACTTGGCAAAAGTTTATTTATCCAACCCGGTTTTTGATTCTTTGAAACAAAGCATCATCCAGGAAATTTTCCCCTTATTGGATAGCCTGGATGACCAGCTTGACCCGGACCGCTTTATGCCTTATCGCGTGATTCAGATCGGCAACATTTTTGAGCGCATGTATGCTTTCCGCTTGCGAACTGCTGATCCAATTCTGCTTGACCTGGCCGGAAAGAAAGGTTTGCTGCGCGAGCTCTATGACCGCAAATATTTGCGTTTTGGCACCTCGGGTGTGCGAGCACGCTGGGGCAATGACTTTACAGAAAAACGCGCCCGCCAGGTGGTTCAGGCGGTCTGTGATTTTCTCAATAATAAAAATGTGCCGGCTTTTGTCGGTGGAGAAGATTTGTCCGGTAAGGTAGTTGTTTTAGGGCACGACACCCGACGCAATTCTGATGTGGTCACCCGTTGGGCGGCTGAGACCTGCCTGGCCAATGGCTTTAAGGTCCATATTGGAGACCGGGATGTCCCCACTCCAGCTCTGGCCTTTTATGAAACCGAAGTGGTGCCGCCTGATGAGATCGCGGGTTTGATCATCGCAACAGCCAGCCACAATCCTCCCGAATGGCAGGGTATAAAATTCAACCCCCGTTTGGGCTATCCTGCCCCGACCAATGTGACCGATTTCATCGCTTTCCGCATCAATGAACTGCAATTGGAGGATGAAGCTGGTGGGCAGACTGATGTTGAAGACTCCCGCGCCCGCGGTTTGGTTGAGGGTTTTGATCCCCTGGATCAATACGTTGCCTGGGTCAAAGACAATGGCAACGGCAACGCCCGCATCCCGATCGACTTTGACCGCATCCGGCGTTATTTTGCTGACAAAATGATCGTGATCGATGAAATGCACGGCTCAGGGCGCGGTTATCTGACAAGATTGGTGGGTGAGGCCGGTATTCGCTATACTGTCATCCATGCTGAAGTCGATCCGGATCTGGGCGGGCAGGATTATGCCAACCCGGAAGAGCCTTTCAACGCCCTGCTCAAACAAACTGTCTTGGAAACTGGCGCTCATGTGGGTATGGGCATGGATACCGATGCCGATCGTTATGGCATCGTTGATAAGGGTGGTGTCTACTTCCGCCCCAATCAGATTTTGCCCATTTTGATCCGCTATTTGGGTATCGATCGGGGTCTGACCGGACGGGTCATCGCTACCCAGACAGGCTCCCCCCTGATTGAAGAATTGGCGGGAATGATCCCCGGCAACGAAGAAAATAAGCCCGCGCCGGGAGCTTTGCCCGGGTACATTGGCCAGAAGATCTACCAGGCCAGATATGGTGATATTGCCACCCGCGCGCTGAAAAATGCTTTTGCTGTGCCGGTGGGCATTAAATATATTGAAGAGATCCGCCGAACAGACAATGCCTACAACAACCTTAAAGAACTTCCGGATGACTGGCGCGACCGCATCCTCATCGGTGGTGAAGAGTCCAGCGGTCTGACCAGTCGGGGACACGTGACCGATAAAGACGGACCCTGGGCGAACATCCTGGTGCTGGATATGCTGGCCTATTACGGTACAAGGGAGCAGAACCCCCTCCACAGCCTTAAAGAAATCTGGGAAGAGCTGATCAATTTGCCCGGGTTGTGGCCTTCTTACGGGACCTCAAGCGACCCAAGCTCGCATGCCGGCCGCTCTGATGTTGACGCTCCCCTGGAAGCCAAAGAAGCTTTCATCAATTACTACCTGGACATGCCCCTGAACCTGCCAGC